>DATFYV010000078.1:0-12689 GCA_035314845.1 Candidatus Acidiferrum sp. | reverse complement strand
ACTGTCAGCCCGAGCACCGGAATGGCGCGAGCCCGGTAGGACCACTACTTGGGGTGATAGCACCTGCCCAACCATTCTACAGTACTTAGTTTTCAATAGTATACGAGGGATGCTGTATGGCGGCTTGAGGAAATAATGCGTTCTAGTACTACTGATTTACGCGGTTGAGGTGGCATCCGCCTTGACACGCCAAGCAAGCTGGGGCGCAGCCCGCCACGGCCGGGACCGCTACAAACTGCTTCCAGGCGCTATAGGATGCCGAGAGGCTTGGCTACTTCCTGGAGGATGTCGGCGGCTTTTAGGAGCTGGTCGCGTTTGTGGGCGGCGCTGACGATGGCGCGGAGGCGCGCTTTGCCTTCGGCTACGGTGGGGTATCCGACTGCTGGGGCGAAGACGCCGGCTTCGAAGACCTTCTTGGAGAATTCGAAGGCTTTGGCGGCGTCGCCGACGTGTATGGGGATTATGGGGGTTTCACTGGCTTTGAACTGGAAGCCGCGCTTTTTTAGTTCGCGCTTGAAGAATTTGGTGTTGGCCCAGAGGCGCTTTACTAAGCGTTCGCCGTCGGGAGAGTCGAGGAGGGTGAAGGCGGCTTGGCAGGCTGCGGCGGTGGCCGGGGGATGCGAGGTGGAGAAGAGGAAGGGGCGGGCGCGGAGGTAGAGGAAGTCGATGAGGTCGCGGGAACCGCAGACGTAGCCACCCATGGAACCGATGGCTTTGCTGAGGGTGCCGACCTGGATGTGGACGCGGCCGTGGCAATTTAGGTGATCGATGGTGCCGCGTCCGCCGCGGCCGAGTACGCCGGAAGAATGGGCGTCGTCGACCATCATGATGCAGTGGTATTTTTCGGCGAGATCGCAGAGGGCGGGGAGTGGGGCGATGTCGCCGTCCATGCTAAAGACGCCGTCGGTGATGATTAATTTTTTGCCCGGGAAATTGGCGTGTTCCTGGAGGATGCGTTCGCAATCGGCTACGTCTTTGTGCTTGAAGACTTTGATGGTGGCTTTGGAGAGGCGGGCGCCATCGATGATGGAGGCGTGGTTGAGTTCGTCGGAGATGATGAGGTCTTCTTTGCCGAGTACTGCGGAGACGGTGCCGGCGTTGGCAGTGAAACCGGATTGGAAGACCACGCAGGCTTCTACATTTTTGAAGCGGGCGATTTGCTCTTCGAGGGCCATGTGGATTTGCATGGTGCCGGCGATGGTGCGGACGGCGCCCGCGCCTACACCGAGGCGCTTTACTGCGTCGAGAGAGGCTTTGCGCAGGGCTTTGTGGGTGGCTAGACCTAAGTAATTGTTGGAGGCGAGATTGATTACTTCGCGGCCGTCGAAGATGCAGACGGCTTTTTGCTCGCCTTCGAGAATGCGGAGTTTGGGAGCTACGCCTTTGGCGCGGAGGTCGGCGAGCTGCTCCGTTATGTAGTGCAAGGGATCCGTTTTGGGGGCCGTGCTGGGCGCGGTGGCTGCTGATGCTGTTTCGCTCATGATGAGAGTCCTTGTGCTTAGTTTCCTTGCTTACCAGGGATGCGGGTCTGAAGACCCGCGCAACAAACGCCAAAAGTAAAGATGCGAATCTAAAGATTCGCCATTACAGATTCGCGGGCACATTTCCTGGAAACAGTAAAATCTTACCTGCTAAGCCTTTGTGCAATTTGGCGAAGGCGGTTTCGAAATTCTCTAGCTGGGCTTGCTCGCCGAAGAGCGGTTCGAGATTGAGGCGGCCAGCTTTGAGAAGGGCGGTCATTTGGACCCAGGTTTCGTACATGCGGCGGCCGTAGATGCCTTGGACGGTGGCGCCTTTGAAAATTACGTCTTTTACGAGATCGAGCGGGACGTTTTCGGTGGGGATGCCAAGGAGGGAGGCGCGGCCGCCGGCGCGGAGAGCGGAAAAACCTTGCTGGATGGCAGTGGGGTTTCCAGACATTTCGAGGAGGGCATCGACGCCGGTGCCGCGCGTTTCGCGAAGGATTTTGGCTACGGCGTCTTCGGCGGCGGGATTGAGGACCATGTCGGCGCCCATTTTTGTGGCCATGGCGCGGCGTTCGGCGTTGGTTTCGGTGGCGAAAACGGTGGAGCTGCCGCAGGCTTTGGCTACGGCGATGGACATTAAGCCGATAGGGCCGCAGCCGGTCACTAAGACCGTTTGGCCGGCGATGGGGCCGGCTAGAACGGTGTGCACCGCGTTGCCTAACGGATCGAGGATGGCACCGTAACGTTCCGGGATGGCGGGATCGAGCTTCCAGATGTTGGAGGCGGGGATTCTTACGAATTCGGCGAAGGCACCGTCCTGATCGATGCCGATAATTTTTAGATTTTGGCAGATGTGGGCTTCGCCGAGGCGGCACTGGTGACAATGGCCGCAATTGACGTGCATTTCGGCGCTGACGAAATCGCCGGGCTGGATGGCGGTGACTTCTTCGCCGACGCGTTCGACGATGCCACAGAATTCGTGGCCGAGGGTGACCGGGGGCTTGATGCGGCCTTGCGACCAGCGGTCCCAGCCGTAAATATGCAGGTCCGTGCCACAAATCGATGCCGCCGAGACGCGCACAAGCGCGTCCGTCGCGCCAATTGCGGGCACGGGCACGTGGGTAATTTCCAAACCCTTCGCGGCGCGAACCTTGCGCAGCGCTTGCATGGTAGTGGGCATTTAGAAAAGCTCCCGTTGTTGGGGGCAAATTCCATGCTAGCACATGCGGAATGAGCCAAGGACTGCCAAGGAGTACAGGGCCTTAAACAAGTATGGCATTTGCAAATGGTATAAGCCATGGCATAATACCATTGATGACTACGAGAATTACGATTGATAAGGCCGGCCGGGTGGTCCTGCCCAAACCTCTGCGTAACAGCCTGCAATTGGCAGCCGGGGACGAGTTGCTGGTCGAAACCGACGGCAATCAGATAACGCTCGTGCCGGTGCGTCCCGAGGCGCTGCTCAGGAAGAAGCAGGGCATCTGGGTGTACCACGGCGACAGCTCGAACATAGACATCGTGGAATTCATTGACCAAATGCGTGAAGAGAGAAATCGGGAGGTTCTTGGGGAGATTCTCGATTGAGAGAGTTTTTCGACACCTCCGTGCTGATAAATGCCTTTTTGGAGACGCAGCATCATCATGAATCCAGTTTCCAACGCTTCGCCGCCGCCGAATCAAGACATTCCGCTTGCGGAGTGCACACGCTCGCGGAAATTTACAATGGTCTGACGAAGCTACCCCGCAGGCCCATGGTTCTTTCGGAACAGGTGCTCTTGTTCCTGGAAGAGGTGCGTAGCCGCGTGACCCCAATCGTTCTGGACGCCGAAGAATACTTCGCGACGATTCGCCAAGTCGCCGGCCGTGGCTTGACTGGTGGGCGGATCTACGACGCTTTACTGCTGGCCTGCGCGGAGAAGTCTGATGCGCAAGTGATTTACACCTGGAACCTCAAGCATTTCCAGGCCATCGCCCCGCACTTGGCCGATCGAATCCAAACGCCTTAATTCCGGCTGGCGGCCCGCTAGCGCATTCCTGCAACCCAGCTTTCTGCTATCATCCCCGCTCGCAATGCGGGAGGCGGGATGAGTTTTAGCACGCGGCTGGAGGAGATTCGCGACGGATTTGAGCGGCCGTTTTGGGTTGCCAATATCAGCGAACTCTTTGAGAGACTCTCGTATTACGCAGTGTTTGCTTCCCTGGTGCGGTATTTGCATGAAGCGCTGAGCTTCCCCACCGAGCGGGCTGCGGACCTGACTGGGCTGTTTGGCGGGCTGGTGTGGTTTCTGGCGATTTTTGGCGGGGCGATTGCGGATCGGCTGGGATTTCGGCGAGCGTTGTCTTTGGCGTACTTAATTTTGGCGGGATCTTATTTTTTGCTGGGGTCGATTGGAGCGGCGTGGCTGGCGCCTATACGAAATGCTGTGCCGCTGGTGGCCCTGGCCACTTTTCTGTTGGTGCTGCCACCGCTGGGCGTGGCGCTGGTGAAACCGTGCGTGGTGGGGACCACAGCGCGGGCTTCGAAAGAAAATGTGCGGAGCATCGGGTACTCCATTTACTACACCCTGGTGAATATCGGTGGGGCGCTGGGGCCGTGGCTGGCGGGAATTATCAACCAGCACTTGCGGACGGCAGTGGTGTTTCGCATGGCGGCGCTCAGCGTTTTTCTGATGTTCTTCCTCGTGCTGCTGCTTTTCAAGGAGCCGCAACGTTCGGGTGAAGCGAAAACCGCAAGTATCGACGAGACGTTGCGCAATTTCGGCAAAGTACTGAGGAATCCCAGGTTTATGATTTTTCTGCTGATTTTTTCCGGGTATTGGATTGTGTATTGGCAGGAATTCATCACGCTGCCCTTGTATGTGCATGATTACGTGGATCCCAGCACGGATACCGATAGCATGCTGTCGACCGGACCGCTGGTGGTCATTGCGCTGACGGTGGCGGTGAGCGTGGTTACGAAAAAGATGGCGGCGTTTCGCGCCGTGCTGCTGGGAACGCTGATTTCCATGGTGGCGTTTGCGATCCTGGCGATTCATCCGACGGTTTATGCCGCATACGCGACCCTGGTGGTCATTGCGCTTGGTGAACTGACGCAACAGCCGCGCTACTACGATTATATTTCGCGGCTGGCGCCGGCTGGACAGCAGGGGACGTACATGGGATTTGCCTTTTTGCCGCTGGGCATCGGCGCGCTGGTGGCGGGGAGAATCGGCGGAGCGCTGCTGCATCACTTTGGAGAAGTGCAGCACCGGCCGCAACTATTTTGGTGGGCCATCACCGCCATCGGGATGGCAACCACAATTTTGCTGTGGATTTATGATCGCGTGGTGAAACCTTCTGCGTGAAGAACGACGACGCATGGAAAGATGTGCGAGACCTTGCATCGGGGGCCTGGGCAAGCTGGGGTGCAGCATGCTGCGCCCCTACAAAAGATTTCTGCGGATCGCGCGGCTCAGTTGACCAGGCGCTGGAGGGACTCCAGTGCGTCCCTGGCGAGGGTGTAGCGCGGCTCGATGTGCAGGGCTTCCTCGAAACAGCGGCGGGCGCGGGCGTACATCTCTTTGCCAAGATAAGCGCGGCCAAGATTGTAGTGCGGGAAATGGCGCGGTTCGTAGCGCTCGGCTTCCACGGCGCGTTCGAGCCAAGGTATGGCTTCATCGAAACGGCCGAGTTCGATCAAGTATGCGCCGATGTCGTTATAGGGATTGCCAAATTCGGGGTCGAGGTCGATAGCGCGGCGGCATTCGGCGATGGCGTCTTCGATGCGGCCCTGAAAATGATAGGTCCAGCCAAGAAAGGTGTGGGCCTCGGCAGTGGGGTGCAAATCGAGAGAGGATTGATAGAGTTCCACGGCGCGATCATAGTCGCCTTCCATCTGCGCCTGATAAGCGTCTTGCAAGACTTCCCAAGCACGGGTCAGAGTTTCCTGGCTCATGCTTCATAGTTAGCATCCGGCTTGGCAGGGGTCAAAAGTACGAAGGGGCAAGGCGTGCGCGGAAGGAACCCTGTACCAAGTGCCAGTGCGGAGTAACGCGAAAGCAATGGGTGGCAGATGAGCTAACGAGGTATAGAGTGGCAATTTCCGCGTCAAATGTAGAGAATAAAAGTGTGGGCAGTTCCGCAGGGTCGAGGGGGATTTGTGAAAAGGGAGCATAAGACTGGCACTCTTCTGATGCTGTGTGGAACGGCTCTGGCGGTCGCTGGTGCGGTATGCGCACAGGACCAGCCGGCGAAAAAGCCCGCTGCGGGAGGCGGCGGGAAGCCGAACGCTGCAGCGGTGGCGCGGGGCAAAGAGATTTTCGACAAAAAATGCGCGGTGTGCCATTACCCGGACAGCGACGCGAAAAAGATTGGGCCGGGGCTGAAGGATATTTCGAAGCGCGGAACGTTCACGGTGAACGGCAACAAAGTTACCGAGGAAACGCTGAAGACCTGGATTGAAAACGGCGATTCGCTGATGCCGCCGTTCAAGGAAGTGCTGGAAGCGCCACAGATTAAGGATGTGGTGGCGTACGTGCGCACGCTGTAAATTTCTGTCTGTGTAGCGGCGGGAATTTTCGCGAGCGGAAGAAGAAGAGAAAGGCCCCCGGAAGATTGCGATTGCAAGCCGTTCCGGGGGCCAGAATTATTTTAAGACCGAAAAACTACTTGAGGATAGCGTCCTTGAACGCCTTCGAGGGGCGCAGCCGAACCACGGTCTTCGCCTTGATCTTGATGGCCTCGCCCGTTTGCGGGTTGCGGCCCATGCGGGCCTTGCGGTGGGCTTTCACCACGCGGCCGATGCCGGGGATGACGAACTTGCCTGCGCCGCCCTTGGATTCCTTCACCGCCAGCTTGAACAGCTCGTCAAAAAACAAGGCCGCGGTTTTCTTCGGAGAGCCGATCTTCTCGGCCATGTGGGACACGATCTTCGTCTTGCTCAAAGGCTTGGCTGCCATCTAGTGTTTATCCTCCTGATTTTCTTTCTGCGTGATTTTATGTGGTACCCCGGTTGCCGGGGGCCGGCCGCGAGCGCACTACCCCGTTTTTACTGCGAAAACACTCGGGCCGCAGGAGACTATAGCGAAGGCGTTCGGCGAACGCAAGGGCAAATCGCGAAAAATGCAGGAAAAATGGGGATTTTCTTGCGTCAGGCTGTGAAAAACGCTATGGAATGAGGCTTTTCGTGCGCCGCGGAGCACCCCGCGCGGCACACCGTGCTATTCTTGCGGTCCCACGCAGTTGAAGCCGCGCGCCAGATGGCGCGGTGATGGCGGGCACCAGGATTTTGCGCCCGTGCGGAGCGCATTAAAGCGGAGAGCGTATGACCACTGTTGCAAACTGGAATGAGCTGGAGCAGCGCCTCGGAGGCGCGGTGAAATTTTCGCGACGTCCGGTAGCGATTTCCTTTTTGGAGGAGATTCCCGCAGGGGTAGAGAAATTCGAAGGAAGCGAGCCGTCGAGCTGCAGCTTCTGGAGACTGGCGGCCGCGGGGCGCGTGTTTTACACCTTGCCCGAGAATCATTTTAATTGCGCGGTGGGAGCGTATACGCACAACATCGCGCTGTCGCCGGAGCGCGAGAAGGAAACGGGAGAGACGCTGAAATTTATGTTCGATCTTGGGTATGTGAAGCCGGAAGAAGTGCCGCAAATTCCGCGGCTGGCGAAGGCCCCAGTGGCCATTTTGTATGCGCCGCTGGGCGAAACGCCGGTGGCACCGGGTGTGGTTTTATTTGCCTGCAAACCTTCCGGAGCGATGCTGCTGAGCGAGGCGGCGAATGGCGCTGGAGTGGCCAGCGGAGCGCCGGCGTTGGGAAGGCCAACGTGCATGGCGTTGCCGGCGTCGCTGCACATGGGTGCGATCTTAAGCTTGGGCTGCATTGGGAATCGCGTATATACGGGGCTCGGCGAGGATGAGATGTATTTTGTGTTGCGCGGGGCGGATTTGCCTGCGGTGGCCGAGGCGCTGGGAACCATTACTTCGGCGAACGCGGCGTTGCAGCAGTATGCGCAGGGGCGACGGGCGGAGTTGGCGAGCGTCTGAGAATTTGACGGCGTTTGGCGGATAGATACGTCTGGAAATTTGGCGCACGATGCATTGGAGGCCAGTGAATAAGCTACTGGCGATTCCATTTCAGACACCGAGGCGCAAAACATGTCTTCCTTTCAAGTTGTGGCGATATCCACAAAAATTGTGGAACTGGTTCGTTCCGGCATGCGGTCGCCGGGATATGGACACCCTGCGTACCGGGAAATTGCGACCGGATATGGACCATGCCGACATTGCTTGCGAGCCTTTCGAATTGGGATCGAGGAACGGATTCTTTTTACATACGACCCGTTTCACGAGCTTGGTGTGGACGCATTGCCGGGGCCGATTTTTGTGCATGCGGATGCTTGCGAGAGATACGCGGAGGATGCCGGGTTTCCTGGTGATCTTCGGACGCATGCTTTGCTGCTTGACGTTTATGGAGCGGAGCGGCGGCTGGTAGCGGAAGAATCTGTCACAAACGAGAGCTTGGATGAGCGGGTTGAACATTTTCTGCAAAGTGACGACATAAAATATATCCACGTGCGCGACAAACAAGCTGGTTGCTACGATTTGCGGATCGAGCCGCGAACCCGGAACCAACAGAGGAGTTAGGTCGCCAGCAAAATAGATCTCATGCGGCGGATACGTCGTGCCGAGATGGAGCGCAGCATGCTGCGCCCCTACAAAGCCTTGGATCGCGCGAAGCGGGTCGATTGGGGCTACAAGGTGGCCAGGTCGGCGTAAAAATGAGCTATGGATTTTATGCCACCGAAATAATTTTCGAGGGCGATGTGCTCGTCGGGGGCGTGGGCGTTTTCGTCGGGCAAGCCAAAGCCAATGAGCACGCAGGGGACTTTGAAGGTGTCGTGCATTTGGGTCACGAAGGGAATGGAGCCGCCTTCGCGGATGAATACGGCGCGCTTGCCGAAACCTTTTTCCAGGGCGCTTTGCGCTTTCTTGAAAATGGGCGCTTGAAAAGAAGCGGACCAGGGTTTGCCGGTACTGAGGACCTCGAACTTGCAATGCACGCTTTTGGGCAGAAGTTTTTTGATGTGTTTCTCCACGAGCTTGGCGATTTTGTGAGGATCCTGGTTGGGAACCAAGCGCGTGGAGAATTTGGCGTAGGCCTTCGAAGGAATTACGGTTTTGGCGCCTTCGCCCTGATAGCCGCCCCACATGCCATTTAGTTCCAAGGTGGGACGGGTCCACAAACGCTCGACGATGGAAAAGCCTTTTTCGCCGTCATAGGCGGGAGCGCCGACGGCGCGTTCGAAGTCTTTCTTTTTCCAAGGCAAGGAGTTTAGGGCCTTACGCTCAGCTAGCGAGAGTTTCGCCACGGTATCGTAAAAACCGGGAATGGCCACGCGAAAGTTTTTGTCGTGGAGCTTGGCAAATAGTTCCGAAAGAATGGTCAAGGGATTGGGAACAGCACCGCCGTAGACACCAGAATGCAGGTCGCGCACGGGTCCCGTCAGTTCAATCTGATAGTAATTCAAACCGCGCAGGCCGTAGGTAATGGAGGGAACGCCTTTCGCAAGCATGGAAGTATCGGAGACGACGAGGGCGTCGGCCTTCAATTTTTCGCGATTTTTCTGAACGTAGTCCCAAAGGCTGACGCTGCCAACTTCCTCTTCGCCCTCGATAAGTACTTTTACGTTAATGCCCAAGCCGCCTTGAAACGCTTGTAGCGATTCGAAGGCCTTGAGGTGAATGTGCACCTGACCCTTGTCGTCGGCAGTGCCACGGGCGAAGAGATTGCCGTCGCGCACCGTGGGTTCGAAGGCCGGGGAGGTCCACAGATCGAGAGGCTCGGCGGGCTGCACGTCGTAGTGACCGTAAAAAAGGATGGTGGGCTTACCGGGAGCTTCGAGAGACTCGGCATAGACCAGCGGATGCAAACTGGTGGGGATGACTTCAACCGATTTAAATCCGGCCTTAGTGAGATTCGCGGCGACCCAGCGGGCGGCGCGCTCGATGTCGGGCTTGTGCTCGCTTTTGGCGCTGACGCTGGGGATGCGCAGGAAGTCAAACAGCTCGGTGAGGTGCTGGTCACGACGAGCGTCAATCAATTCAGCAAGATTCATAAGGGGACCGAACGGGATGAATCCTTTCGTATAAGTTCCAATAAATTAGGTACGCAAAGCTGGTAACGAATGTTGCGGCTACGCAGAGAAATATTAGGAAATGACAAAAACCAAGCCGCCTTTACAATTCTATGATTGCGCGGGGCGATGCACAAGCAACGCGGGCGAGATTTAGAGTTGCCGCTGTGGAACACCTGTCCCGCGGGGCAATTGACGACGGTGCACCAGCATTTGACCATTGCGGTATGAGCCTAGCACTGCAAGCCTCGCCACGGCGCAGCACCCGCGTATTTCATAAGATGCGCCTACAAGTTAAGGGCCGCAATCACAGCGGACGGAAGTTTACGGAAACCTGCCAGACAATGGTGGTGAACGCGCACGGGGGATTACTGCTGTTGAAGCAGGAAGTGAAGGAAGGGGAGATGCTGGTGCTGATCCAGCCGGAGACGCTGGAGGAGCAGGAGTGCCGGATCGTTTATCTGGGTGAGCCGGGGGATAAGGGGCAGCGGGTGGGAGTGGAGTTCTTGACGCCGGCACCGCATTTCTGGGGATTGGATTTGGGGGATAGTCCGCTGAGTGGCGCGGAGGAAAGTTCTTCTTCGGTGCATTGATCGCCAGTTTTTCTGTCCGTTCAAGTCGATTCCAAGACAAATTGTCAGAGCAGGATTGGGAGGCGCGGGTGGACTGTGCCTGCTTGGTGACTACGAGTGCTTGGCTGAGGCCGGCCTACACTGGCAGTGCTGGGGTTGGTTTTGGGTGGCGCTTCGTAAACCAAAACCAAACGATGATCCGGAAAAGCAAGAGGATGGCTAGGATCGCGGCGTACGCTAGCGGGCGAATTATGGCGGATTTTACCAGCCAATAGTAGTGGATGACCGCCAGGGTAGCGCTGACGTAAATCAGACGATGCAGGGCTTGCCAACGCTTGCCGCCGAGCCGGCGAATCCAGCCTGCCGTGGATGTGATGGCCAAGGGAATCAAAAGCAGGAATGCTGAGAATCCCACAGTGATGAAGCGGCGCTTGATCACGTCCTTCCAGATTTCGGACATATCGAAGAATTTATCGAGAACCAGCCAGGTGCTGAAGTGCAGGCAAGCATAGAAGAAAGCGAAGAGACCCAGCATACGGCGGAAGCGGATGAGTTCCGGCAAACCCAAGATAATGCGGAGCGGAGTGATGGCCAGGGTGATGATCAGGAAGCGGAGCGCCCAGTCGCCGGTGGCGTGAGTGATGAATTCGATGGGATTGGCGGTGAGGTCGCCGTTCAGAGCACGCCATCCGACGATACCGAGGGGACCGAGGCAGAGGAGGAAAACGGGGACCTTCAGCCATTTGCTGGAGAGGAGCTTGAGCAATTTACTTTCCGGGGCTAGTAGTTCTTCTTCAGATCCATGCCAGTGTACATGCTGGCGACCTGATCGCCGTAGCCGTTGAACATGAGGGTCTTGCGGCGGAGAAATTCTCCGAGGCGGCGTTCGCTGGCCTGGCTCCAGCGCGGGTGGTCCACGTTTGGATTGACGTTGGAATAAAAACCGTATTCGCCGGAGGCGAGGCGATTCCAGGTGGTGGGCGGTTGGGGACCTTGGAAGCGGATTTTGACGATGGACTTGATGCTCTTGAAGCCGTACTTCCAGGGGACGGTGATACGGACAGGGGCGCCGTCCTGGGGCGGCAAGGTTTCGCCATACATGCCGACGCTTACGAGAGTTAGCGGGTTGAGGGCTTCGTCGAGGCGCAGACCTTCCACGTAGGGAAAATCGATGCCGGAATAGGCGGCCTCGGGCATTTGTTTGCGGTCGAAATAACTTTCAAAGGCCACGAACTTGGCTTTGGAGGTGGGTTCGACGAGCTTGGCGATGGTGTTCAGGGGAAAACCGATCCAGGGAACCACGATGGACCAGGCTTCCACGCAGCGGTGGCGGTAGATGCGTTCTTCGAGGGGCGCCAGCTTCAGGATTTCGTCGATGGTGAACTTGCGAGGGGTTTTGACTTCGCCTTCAACGGAGACGGTCCACGGGTACGTTTGGAATTTTTGCGCGTTTTTTGCGGGGTCCTCTTTGTCGGTGCCGAATTCGTAGTAATTGTTGTAGTGGGTTACGTCGTTGTAGGGAGTCTGTTTTTCGTCGGCGTTGTAGGAACCTTTGACGACGCCGGTGAGTTTGGTGGTGGCGTGGACCATTTGCGAAGGAGAGGCCAGTTTCCACACGCCCTCACCGGCCACAGCGGCGACGCCAGCGATGCCCATGGCACGCAAAAAATTGCGGCGATTTAGGTATACGGCCTTGGGGGTGACGTCGGCGTAGGTGAGATCGGGAGATTTTCGTAGCAGCATGGTTTCGTAGCCCGTTTTAAGGACCCTCGGAAGGGGCTCTCTTTAAATGATACGTCGCTGCGGCTGAGGCAGATGCGCCAAGACTGGAGCCGCAACGGCCGAGAGACCAACAGACGTTAGAGCCCGAGATACACGGCAGGTTACAGAGCACGTTGAGGAACCGGGATCAGCGGCCTTTGGCGTGATCGCCGGCAAGGACCATGCAGGTGGAGGCGGCTTTGGCGACGAGACGGGCGGATTCGTCGGTGACTTCGCATTCGACGTAACCGATTTTACTGCCGCGGCGAACGACTTTGCCCTCGGCTTTGAGCTGGGCTTCCCAGACGGGGCGAAAGAAATTAATTTTTAGTTCGATAGTGGTGAACGATTCGCCGTCGGCAAGAGTGCTGGCGAAGGCCATGCCCATAGCGGCGTCAGCAATATCGCACAGCACGCCACCGTGGAGCGTGCCCATGGGATTTGCATGCTGCGGCCCGGCTGCGAGGGTAACGACGGCATGGCCGCCGGCAATATGCTCGGCTTTAAAGCCGATGAGACGCGCAATGGCTACGTCATTGGCCTTGGCGCGGGTGCGGAAATCGAAAGGGGCAGCGGATTCGGGAGTGCTCATGAGTTGGCCTTCGGAGCTTTGGGTTTGGGAGCGCGAACTTCGGTTTCGAGAAATTTTTCGAGATGGCGGTAACGCTGGTCGAGGGGCTGTTCGCTGCGTTGCAGGCGGGTGCTCATCAGGCTGCCTTCGAGGTGCTGACGATGCTAGAGGCGCGGCTTCTGGCCACTTCCGAGACTGAATGGT
>DATFYV010000077.1:0-7206 GCA_035314845.1 Candidatus Acidiferrum sp. | reverse complement strand
AAAGCGTAGGCCACTCCGGAAGGTTCCTCGTTGGTTAAAGATGACCCACCCGCAGTCGGGGCACCACGTCTCGATTGACAATGGTACCCCATGTGTTACCATTTCTGCATGGTCGAACTGCGCGAATACCTTGACCAATTTGGGCACAGTCCCTTTGCGGCTTGGACGGACGGCCTGAATCGCGAAGCGGCAGCCAAGGTGGCGGCGGCGTTGGCCCGAATGCAACAAGGAAACTGGTCCAACGCCAAGAGCCTGGGAGCGGGCGCTTACGAGTATCGGATCGATTTTGGTCCCGGCTACCGAGTTTATTTCGGCAAGGACGGAGAGCGGCTGGTAATTCTAGTTGGGGGCGGCAGCAAAAAGCGGCAACAGCAAGACATTCGCACCGCCGTTGCGCGGTGGCAGGACTACAAACATCGAAAACAAACGGAGAGGTGACTCAGGTGGCGTTAACACGAGATTTCAAAGAAACCATCCGGGCGCGCGTCCAGCGCGATCCCGGGTTTCGCAAAGCTCTGCTGCGCGAGGGCATCGAGAATTTTCTTGCCGGAGATGTCGAGACCGGCAAGATTATCCTGCGCGATTTCATCAACGCCACCGTGGGCTTCAGCAAGCTAAGCGGCGTAACGCAACGTTCCGCGAAAAGTTTGATGCGCATGCTCGGTCCCCGGGGAAATCCCCAGGCCCGCAACTTGTTCGAAATTGTTGCCTATTTGCAGCGAGCGGAGGGGGTGCGCTTCGAATTGCGCTCGAAGCGCGCGGCGTTGCGTCCGGGACGGCCTGCGAAGAAGCGGGTGGCGGGAGCGGCTCAAGGAAGGGCGGCTGCTTATCGATGAAACAGGAAAACTCCCCGTCGGTCCCGCTCGGCCCGAATAAACGCCGTTACTGCTTCCACCACACATACGTGACGTACGCCAGGCTGACGGCGGCCACAATTACGAGAATTAAAAGATAGCTGCCGAAGAAGTTGTGCCAATACGCTCCAGCCGCAATTCCTAGAGCTAACATCCCCCATTTGAAAACACCGGTCTGCCACCATTGCAACGTGAACGTCTTGAATAGATTCATGGCGTGCGCCTTTCTTCGTGAATCCACGAAATCATTTTGCCGTTGGTAAACGTCCGGTCGGTCCCCCCGAGTTTAAGATAGGAGCGGCCCACGCTTTCAAACTGCGAAAGCATAGGCCACCCGGGAAGGTTCTTTGTTAATCAAGGATGACCCACCCGCCCAGTGATCATTGATTTGGTGGCGGACGGTAGCCAATCCGCCCGTTTTCTTCTCCTGCCGATAATTCACGGATGCAAAGCTTGGACAAGTCTTTTTCATCGCATTGGTAAATCTGGTTGATCGGTAGATCTTCCCGGCGCACAACGTAGAATCCCGTTTCCATGTTGCCAGAGTCCTCCACAGAATCGGTCACAATCGGGCTCCTTGGCATCGCACGAATCCGGAATTGTCTCGCGGATGGTTCGTAGTTGGAGTAGGCAAAGCACTTTCCAATACAAGCCCGATCAACCATGTGGTTGATGAACATTAGCCGGGAGTCATCCCTCGGGTTGATGGTTTCGATGACCCGCCGCCCGTAGGGCAGGTCCTTTACCATCCTTTCAACCTGTCCTTCCATGTCGTTTAGTGTTCCGGTGTCCTGGTAGGTCCAAGCGAAGAAAATGCATGCACACGCGGCAAGGCCAAGCAGGTGCCACAACCTCGGCTTGACTGATGCGAGCGCACATAGACCCAACACCGCGGTCACCGCGGTCAATCGGGAGATTGCCAAGGCGAATGGCATCGGTTGGTTAGAGAACCAGATGACCTCTGGAATCATGGCCGCCGTGAACAGCAAGACGGCCCAAAGTTCGAGTGGCGCCCGGAACGCCCATCGGTCCGGGGATTCCCTAGTGTCCCGCAGTGCACCGTATGCAAAGCAGATGAGCACAAAGATCAAAACTACCCACGCCAATTTCACGTAATGGCCCTGAAACAAGACCAACTGATCCGCCCCATTCATTAGGTAAAAGTCATTGCTGTGCCAATAGTCGACGCGCAGTCGCCTCAAATAGTAATGAAAACCAAGAACCACGAGAAAAGCAGAGGCGAACAAACCCCAACGTTGCCACCCGTGAAGCATATCGGCTAATCGGAGGTAAGCGCCCATTCCCATCAGGCACAGGAATCCCAGTGGATGCGCAAGCAGCGCCAATAGCGCGAGAACAGCAGCAACCACCCAGTCCACGCGATCTCCTCGCCAGATAAGAGCCACTGCGAAAAATCCCAGGCCAAGAGACAGATAGAAATTCATGAAACCGGAATAAAAAGTCCAGCCGTAGGTAATCATGGCAATTGCAGGTGCCAAGCACCACGGCGCGCGCCGGTTGGAAGCGCTGATTAGCGCAAAAGCTCCCCAGAAGAAAATGAGCACCGACATCACCACGAGGATTCGCTCGGCGGCGACGAATCCGACACGTACACCAAGTTTTTCCAGGGTGAGGTCGACCAAAATATTGTTCCAGCGAGACTCGATATAAAGGCCTGGGGCCTGCCCTTGCGCAACTAAATGCGCCAGCCATGCATTGTAGGTATGGCTGGGAAGGTCTCCCGCCTCGATTCTGCGATGCCAAAAGCACGGCACCAGAATCAGCGCTGAGATAACAAGCACGCGTAACAGATGGGCGCGTAAGAAGTCCCGGGCTCGACCTATCTCCATTGGCAGATATTACCACGCACGTGTTCAGTGACTCCGCGCGAGCACGTCGTAAAGTTGGAGGAAGATGCGCGGGTGGCGCGGGTTGATTTTGTGTTTGGGAAACCGGGGGCAGAAGGGACGTTGAGGACGTTCACCGAAGACAACGGCCTACCTAGTTGCGGGGAGGATTTTTGCATTCGCGACGGTTGGCCGGGTGTGAATGCGCCAAAGAAGAAGTCCGCACAGGGCGCCTAGCGGGAAAGCGCCGGCGAAAAACCAGCGGGCTTCTGGCATGCCCCAGATGCCTATAGCGATCAGGGCGCTGACGATAAACAGGCCGATGGGGTGGGCGGTCCAGACGCCAGCGCCATAGTAGCCGGAAGGGACGAGTACGGTGGGATCGGGGTCGAGGTCTTGCGGAAGAGGCTTTAGAGTGGCGCGTTGATTTAGATACATGGTTGTGACTCCTGAGTCTGGTATACGCCTGTATGGCGTTGGAGGCAAGGGGTTGATTGATGGCCGCTGGGCACAAAAGGTAAAGGAAAGACGAAGTTATTTTTTGAGGTATTTGCCGTAAGAAAGGGCGAGGATGGCAACGACGAGCCAGAGGTCGGCGGCGTAGAGGGCGTACCAGAGGGTTTCCTGAGCGGCGTTGACTTGGGAGGGGCTGAAGGTTACCAGGGAGCCGGTGGAGCAGATGTGGAGGAGTTGCGCAAGCAGCACGCTTTGCGTGTGGACGTAGGTCCAGGAGATCAGGACGCGCATGGCGGTCATGGCCGCAAGGAAGACAAAGAAATACGCGAGCCAGTAAGGGCCGTGCGGGGTGGCGGTGCCGAGGTAGTCGATTACCGGGATGTGCCAGGCGCTCCAGAGCAGGCCGAGAAGGATGGCGGCAGGGAGGGCGCTGCGTTGCGCGTTCATCTTGGGGAAGGCGAAACCCGTCCAGCCGATTTCTTCGAGGAGGCCGGCGGGAACGCCGAAGGCCAGGCCGAAGATGAAAAAATTCGGCGTGAAGATTGGGGAGACGAGAAGTCTTAGCAGGAAGAGAACGCAGAAGATGAGCGCTGGGGGAATGAGGATGACGAGGTACCAGCGTCCGCCGATGCGCCAGCGGCGGAGGCGGACGAAGAGATCCTGCAGGCCGGATTTGCCGTCGACGATTCTGGTGAGCAGGATTCCGGAAATGCTGGGGCCGAGGAGCATGACCGGAAACATGAGGATGCCGTCGAGTTTGGCTAGAGGCTGGCCGCGCAGGAGTTTTGGAGCAACGAGGAGGAGCGCGCCGAGCCAGGAGATGGCGAAGGTCAGCGCGAAGTAGCACAGGATGGGATGGCGGGCGGCGAAGTTTTGGCGCGGGGCGGGGGGCGGAATTGGCGAAGGCACAGTGGGGAAGAATATAGCGTGGAAATTGGCAACTGCGAAATCGCGTGCGACAGCCAGAGTGCGACGGTGCCGTAACGGTGCGCTCGCGGATTCGACTGCGGCAGGCAGAGTTTGTTACAGTCGCAGCGGTAACGCAGTACGCGTGGGAAGTTAACTATAGTTCTCACGAGTGGTGGAGAGCATGGCGATTGCGCAGGAGTTGCTGGATATTTTGGTGTGTCCGGTGTGCAAGACGAAGGTGGTGTATACGGCGGACAAGACTGGGTTGCGGTGTGGCACCTGCCGAAGAGTGTATCCGGTGCGGGATGAGATTCCGGTGATGTTGCCGGAAGAGGCGAAAATTGTGGAGGAGGAACAGAGGTAGGTGGTTCCTCTACAAAAAGCTTGCAAGCGCCGGGACTAAAGCCCGGCCGCTACAAGAGAAGTCAAGAGCACGGGTCTGAAGACCTGCCACTACAACACAAAACAAAAGCACGGGTCTGAAGACCCGCCACTACAACACAAAACGAAAGCACGGGTCTGCCCTTCGAAGCTCAGGGTAAAAAGACCCGCCGCTACATAAGAGATTACATACGAGATTATGGCCGAGAAAAAGAACAAGGATGTTTTGCGTTTGCAGCGGGTGATTCCGCGGATGCGCGGGAAGCGCATCGGGGTGCTCGGCGATGTGATGCTGGACCGCTATTTGTGGGGGACGGCGTCGCGGCTGTCGCCGGAGGCGGCCGTGCCGGTGGTGGAGTTTGTGGAGGAGAGCGAGTGTCTGGGCGGAGCCGGGAATGTTGCGGCGAATGTCGCGGCGCTGGGCGCGCGGGCGGAGGCGTTCGGGGTGGTGGGCGGCGATGAGGCGGGGCGGGCGCTGCTGGGCTGTCTTCGGGTGGCGGGGATTGCGCATGGTGGAGTAATTGCGGATGGCAAGCGCGTCACCACGGTGAAGACGCGGATTATCGCGCGGCACCAGCAGGTCGTGCGCGTGGATCGCGAACGGCGCGAGGCGTTGCGGAAAGAGACGGAAGAAAAATTGTTGCGTGTGCTGTTTGCGGCGCTGAAGCAGCTGGATGCGCTGGTTCTTTCGGATTACGACAAGGGATTGATCACCGATGCGTTTGCGGACCGCGTGCTGAGCGCGTGTCATCGTCTGAAGGTGCCAGTGTTTGTGAAGCCCAAGACTTCGCGATTGTACGCGTATCGCGGGGCGCGAGTGATCGTGTGCAATGCGAAGGAAGCGGGATTTTTCGTGACGCGTTCGCTGGGCGATGAGAAATCCGTGGAAGAGGCGGGACGGGCGCTGCTGGCGCATTTTGGGTGCAGTGCAGTGGTGATTACGCGCGGGGAAAAAGGGCTGAGCGTGGTGGAGGAATCGACGCCGGGGCAATTGCATATTCCGGCGACGAATTCCGAGGTGACCTATGCGCGCGTGGGGCAGGCCGGCGTGGAGCGCGGGGCCACGGGGCGGCAGGTGTTTGATGTGACCGGCGCGGGAGACACGGTGTTGAGCGTGGTGGCGCTGGCGGTGGCGGCGGGAGCGGAGTTGCGCGACGCGGCGGTGCTGGCGAATGCCGCGGCGGGCGTGGTGGTGGGGAAATTGGGGACGGCGAGCGTGACGGCGGAGGAGTTGACGGCGGCGGTGGAAGAGACGCGCTAGTTTTTGGGGCGCGGACTCGTGCTCCTGCGGATAAGGGCTGGTGTTGACGCTTTGGCTACCGAGGCGGCGCGCGATAAGATTCGGCAGTACGATTAGGAAGTTTTTGAACGACGGTTTCCCTAGGCTCTGGATGTCCCCCAGAGCGGATTCACGAGAGTTGATGAGTTCGTCGAGCCCATCGGAGCGAGGCCCCGCGCGGCTGCGCATGGTGTTTGGGTACGCCGCGATTCTGTGGGTGTGTTTGTGCACGGCGGGAATGGCGCGGGCGCAGGACGCTTCGCCGGATGTGGCCGAAGCGGCGCGGCAGGCACGGGCACGCAAAGTGGCGCGAGCGGCGGAAGCATCGCAAGTCAGTTCCCACGTTTATACCAATGATGATTTGCAACGCGCGCGGATCTTGTTGGAGACCGGGAATGCCGCCACACCGTCGAGCGTTGCAGCGCGCAAGGAAGATATTCCTCCAACGATTAGTAAGCCGCCGGCCACGGCGCTTCCCGCGGCTGCTGAGGTGCAGGATGCTTCGGCCACGGAATCGCTCGGTGAAGTGGCGCGTCGCTATCGGCGGGAAAAAGCGGCGCGCGAGGCGTTGCGGGCCAGCACGATTCCGGAGGTCTCTCCGTTTCATTTGGATGTCGCGCGTCCGGAGTTGGCAGAAATGTTGCCGCGCCCGGCAGTGTTAAAGCCGGAGGCTGGGCTTGCGGAAAAGAGTCCGATGGCCGCGGTGAAAACAGTTGCTGGAATTGGAGCAGTGAAGCGGGATCCTTTCGCGCGGCCGGCGATGGCCGCAGTGCCGCAGCGCACAGCATTGCCAGCCGCGGTCATTGCGAAACGAACTCCATCAGAAGATGGCGGACGGAAGTCCCCAATAAACGAATTCGTTGAGAGCAGATCAGCGACCGTCGTAGTCGTGGCAAGCGAGAACGCGAAACGCGCGCGCGAAGCCGTTGCCCAGCCCCTAACGATGAATGGTGCCGCGATTGCGCCAACGCCGCGCCGAGGCAGTGAGACGATTGGAACAGGAATTGCGCCGAGGCGGCCGCTAATGCCATCGGCGGGCGTAGCGTCGGTGCGGCGCGTCGGCGAAGCTTCCGGCGTCTCCGGAGGGACAGTTGCGATTCGGGCTGGGGATTCGCTATGGAAATTGGCGCGACGATATATGGGCAGAGGCGCGCGGTGGCGCGAGTGGCTGGGCAGTAACCCGCAGGTCGGGGATCCGCTGCGGCTCAGGGCGGGGTCGACGCTGGTGGTGCCTGGGCGATTGGAAGCGCGGACGCGCGGCGGGCCTGGCGGGACGGTTGCTGGCGGTGCGCAAAGCGTGACAGTGCGGACTGGCGATTCGCTATGGAAGATCGCGGCCGCGCATTATGGCCACGGAGCGGATTGGCCGTGCGTAGCACAGGCTAACGTGCTATTGCATGGTAACGAAGTGATCCACCCCGGGCAGGTTTTGCTGCTCCCGGCGCATTGCCCCCGCGCCCTCTCATCGCAACTATCCCGG
>DATFYV010000076.1:0-12744 GCA_035314845.1 Candidatus Acidiferrum sp. | reverse complement strand
GCACGGTTGCAGCTCACTTTCAACCGTTACATCAGCCGCCTCATCGAACTGGCCCGCAGCACCGTGCGTAACGGCCGCCCAGCCAGCGAAGATCCGATCATCCGTCAAAAATTGGCACAGTGCAGCGCCGAAATTGAAATCATGCGCTTCAATCAAATGCGCGCCTTCAGCCGCATCACCGCCACGGGCGTGCCCGGCCCTGAAGGCTCGATCCAGAAGATTTTCTGGAGCGAACTCAACCAGCGCCTTCAACAGGTTGCGCAAGAGCTGCTGGGCTCCTACGGCCAACTCCTCGCCGGCGATCCCCACGCCATCGACAACGGCCTGTGGTCCTACGGCTATCTGCGAACCCGCGGCAACACCATCGAAGCCGGCACCTCCGAGGTGCAACGCAACATCATCGGGCACTTCGTTCTGGGCTTGCCGAGGAGCTACTAGCACCAAACGGCGCGGCAAATACCATCGCTGCAAAAGGAATACACCATGCAATTCGGTCTAAGCGAAAGCCAGGAGTTCCTGAAAGACAGCGCCCGCAAATTCTTCGCCGGCGAATGCCCCAGCGCAGAAGTGCGACGCCTGATGGAGACGGAGACGGCCTACGACGCGGCGTTGTGGGCCAAGCTCACTGAGCAAGGCTATACCGGCATAATTTTCTCCGAAGAGTACGGCGGCGTTGGCCTCGGCAAGGTCGAACTAATGTTACTCATGGAAGAAGCCGGCCGCGCTCTTCTGCCCGGACCCTTTTTCTCCACCGTAGTCTTAGCCGGCTCGATCATTGACGCGGTTGCTGGCGCAGCGCACAAGGCCAAGTATCTGGCGCCGATTTGCCGCGGCCAGGCTCGGGCCACGGTAGCGATTCTGGAGTCCAACGCCAGTTGGAACCTTAGCGACATCCAGCTCACCGCCGCCAATAATAAACTCACAGGTGAAAAGCTATTCGTCTCCGACGCCGCCATCGCCGACTTCCTCATCGTGGTAGCCCGCAACGGCGTCTTTGTGGTGGATTCCAAAGCCCCCGGTCTGAAAATCTCCGCCATGTCCGCCATGGATTTAACCCGCAAACTCTACGTGGTGGAATTCAAAGACGCGCCCGCGGAACATCTGGGTCCCACGACAAATCTCCAGCGCGCTTTCGATATCGCAGGCGCCGCGCTAGCCGCGGAATTGGTTGGCGGCATGCAGCGCACTCTGGACCTCTCCGTCGAATACGCCAAAACCCGCAAACAATTCGGCAAACCCATCGGCATGTTTCAAGCCGTGCAGCATCAATGCGCCGACATGTATCTCGAAACGGAAAGTTCCCGCTCCGCGGTGTATTATGCCGGATGGGCGCTCGAAGAGAACGCTCCGGACGCTGCGACCGCCGTTTCCATCGCCAAGATGTACGCTAGCGATGCCGGACGTACCGTCGGCAACCGCGGCATTCAGATTCACGGCGGCATGGGTTTCACGTGGGAAAATGACATTCACCTGTACTACCGCCGCGCCAAAGCCTCGGAAAACGCCTTCGGTGACGCTACGTTTCACCGTGAACGCATAGCCACACTGGTGATCGACGCGCCGGCCACCGCACAGCCCGCACGATGATACTTGCCTTTGTAGGGGCGCAAGATATTGCGTCCCAGCTTTGCCCGGACATAAGAATTCAAGGACACAAAAATTACGCCGCAGCAAAAGAGAGCAAACATGAGCGACCTGGTCCAACTCACAAAACAAAACGACATCGCCGTCATCACCATCAACAATCCGCCGGTAAATGCACTAAGCCCCGGCGTTCCCGAAGGCATCTCCGAATCCCTCGACAATATCGCCAAGGACGACACCGTCAAAGCCGCCGTCCTGATTGGCGGCGGCCGCACTTTTATCGCTGGCGCGGACATTAAAGAATTCGGCAAAATGACCACCGGCAAACCGCGTGGCGCGGGTCTCCTGCCCCTGCTGCTGAAAATCGAAGACAGCCGCAAGCCGGTGATCGTCGCCATTCACGGCACCGCGTTCGGCGGCGGCCTCGAAGTCGCCATGGCTGGACACTATCGCGTCGCCGTGCCCGGCGCGCAAGTCGGCCAACCGGAGGTAAAACTCGGCATCATTCCCGGCGCCGCAGGCACACAACGTTTGCCCAGGCTCGCAGGTGTCGCCAAAGCCGTGGAAATGTGCGTCAGCGGGAATCCCGTTAAGGCCGAGGAGGCGCTGAAATTCGGAATTATCGATAAAATTATCGACGTTGATCTTCTAGCCGGAGCCATAGCCTTCGCCCAGGAAGTAGCGGCCAAGCCGGCTCCAAAAACCCGCGAGCGCAACGAGAAACTCGGTGACGCCGCGGAAAACGCCGCCATCTTTGCCGCTGCCCGCGAAGCCGCCGCAAAAAAACAACGCGGCCTGAAAGCTCCGCAAGCCGCCATCGATGCTATCGAAGCCGCCACAAAAATGCCGTTTGCCGCAGGCTGCGAAGAGGAACAAAGGCTCTTTATCGATTGTCTATTCTCAGATCAATCCAAAGCCTTAATCCACGTGTTTTTCAGCGAGCGCGAAGTCAGCAAAATCCCCGACATTCCCAAAGAAACACCGCTGCTCACGGTAAAATCCGCCGCGGTCATCGGCGCCGGCACCATGGGCGGCGGCATCGCCATGGTTCTGGCCAACGCCGGAATCCCGGTAACGCTAAAAGAAACCGATCAAGCCGCCCTCGATCGCGGCCTTGCCACCATCAAATCCAACTACGAAAATTCCGTGAAGCGCGGCCGCTTCACCCCCGAAGCTGCCGAGGAACGCTTCAAACGCATCAAGCCCACGCTGACCTACGACGATTTCCCAACCGCCGAGCTGGTCATCGAAGCCGTCTTCGAAGGCATGGCCCTCAAAAAAGAAATCTTCAAAGACCTTAACCGCCTCTGCAAACCCGGCGCCATCCTTGCTAGCAACACCTCCACGCTCAGCATCGACGAAATCGCCGGCGCCACCAGCCGCCCCGAATCCGTCATCGGCACGCATTTCTTCAGCCCCGCCAACGTTATGCGTCTACTGGAAATCGTTCGCGGCAAAGCCACCTCCAAGGAAGTCATCGCCACGTGCATGAGTCTCTCAAAGACTCTCGGCAAGGTCGGCGTTCTCGTCGGCAACTGCCGCGGCTTCGTGGGCAACCGCATGTTCGGCCCCTACCGCCGCGAAACGCAATTCCTGGTCGAAGAAGGCGCCGGCATCGAAGCCGTCGATAGAGCCCTCACCGATTTCGGCATGGCCATGGGTCCGCTGGCCACCGGCGACCTCGCTGGACTCGACGTTGGCTGGCGCATCCGCAAGGAATACCAACATCTCGAAAAGCCCGGCATCCGCCAGCCCTTCGTCGAAGATAGGCTCTGCGAACTGGGCCGCTTCGGCCAAAAAACCGGCGCGGGTTGGTACAAATACGACGCCAATCGCAAGTCCTCTCCCGATCCCGAAGTCGACGCCCTGATAAAGAAGTGGGTCGCGGAAGTCGGCGTGCCGCAACGCCAAATCTCCGCCGAGGAAATCGCTGACCGCTGCCTCTACGCCCTGGTCAACGAGGGCGCGCGCATCCTCGAAGAAGGTTTCGCCCTTCGCGCCTCCGATATCGACATCATCTACCTCAACGGCTACGGCTTCCCCGCCCACCGCGGCGGCCCGATGTGGTACGCCGACACCGTGGGCCTGAAAAAAGTCCTGGCCCGCATCGAAGAATTCCAGCGCCAACACGGCGCCATCTGGGATCCGGCCCCCCTTCTGAAGCGTCTGGCCGATGAAGGAAAATCTTTCGCCGACTTCGTCAAAGCGGAAGGAGCTGCGGCCCATTCGTAGCGGCCGCCTTCTACTTGCCCTGACCAAGTAAGGGACGCGGGCGCCGTAGTTCTTGGAGTGCGGCGGCTCGGCCCCGCTTTTTTACGATGCTGCGTTCATTCGGGCGTGATGATTTCGTGCAGCCACTAATACGAAAAACAAATGTCCACTCTCTATCTAGTCCGCCACGCCCAAGCCTCGTTCCTCGCCGAAGACTACGACAAACTCTCCAGTCTGGGCGAGTCCCAGGCCACACTCCTGGGCGAGTATTGGTCCAATCGCAAAATGCTCTTCGATCGCGCTTGCGTGGGCCCCTGCGTGCGCCATCGCGACACCGCAAAGTTCGTGCGTGACGCCTATGCCAAGGCCGGTCTAGCCTTCCCCGAACCCCAAACAGTGCCGGAGTTCGACGAGTATGAAGGCGAAAACGTGCTTCACCGCAGTCTTCCGGAGTTGCTCGAGACCGACCAGCACATCCGTGATCTCCAGTTCGCGTTTCAATCCGCTCCGGACCGCGCCGCACAGCGCGCCACCTTCCAGAAGCTTTTCGAGGCCGTCATTTACAGGTGGGTGCGCGGTGAGATTTCTCCTGCAGGCGTCGAACCGTGGAACGCCTTCCGCTCACGCGTCAATTCCGGACTAAGCAAATTTCTGGCCTCTGGCAGCTCCGGTGAACAAGTGGCCGTTTTTTCTTCCGGCGGTCCCATCGCCGTAGCCATGCAGCGCGCCTTGGATCTTTCTTCCGAGAAAACTTTGCAAGTAAGCTGGATGCCCCGAAACTGTTCTTGGAGCGAATTTCTCTACTCCGCGAATCGTTTCTCAGTGAATAGCTTCAATGTGCACGCCCATCTTGACGATCCCGCGATGCTTACCCATCGCTAGCGAGGGTTTCCAATGACCGACTTGCTCGACCACCCCGCGAATATTCGCCCCGGTGAAGAACTCGACCTCGCCAAACTTGATCCCTACCTGCGCGCCCACTTTCCCAACGAGACCGGCCCGCTGGAGGTCCGCCAATTTCCCAGCGGCCACTCCAACCTCACTTATTTGCTGACGATAGGCGCCAGCGAATTGGTCCTTCGCCGCCCGCCCTTCGGCAGCAAGGTAAGATCCGCCCACGACATGAGCCGCGAATTCCGCGTCCTCTCAAAACTACACGCGGTTTACCCTCCCGCCCCCGAAGTTTTGCTGTACTGCGACGACGATTCGATTCTCGGCGCACCGTTCTACGTAATGCAGCCGATCCACGGCGTGATCCTGCGCAAACGCCTGCCGCCAGATCTGCAACTGTCCCCGGGAAAAGCCCGCCGGCTCAACGAATCCCTGATCGACAATCTAATCCGCCTCCACCAAGTCGACTACACTCGTGCGGGCCTGGCTGACTTGGGAAAGCCCGAAGGCTATTTGGCCAGGCAAGTCCGCGGCTGGATCGAGCGTTACCACGGCTCAAAAACCAACGATTATCCCGAAGTAGAAAAAATCTCCCAATGGCTGGAACAGAACATGCCCGTCACGCAATCCGCCGCGCTCATCCACAACGACTACAAATTCGACAACGTAGTCCTCGACCCTCACGACATCACCAAAATAACGGGTGTTCTCGACTGGGAGATGTGCACCATCGGCGACCCGCTAACCGACCTGGGCACCACGCTGGCCTATTGGGTCAACCCGAGTGATCCGGACGAACTGAAAGAAAATCTCTCTGACGTAACCACGCATGAAGGCAGCCTGACCAGAGCTCAAGTGGCACAGCACTACGCGAGAGAGACCAGTTCCGACATCTCCCACATCGCCTTCTACCTCGCCTTTGCCCGCTTCAAACTTGCCGTAATCGTTCAACAAATCTTCTACCGCTACCACCAGGGCCTCACCACAGACCCCCGTTTCGCCACACTTCCCGACCGCGTCTCCGCCCTGTTCCGCGCGTCATTGACGACAGCACAGACCAACCAGATTTAGAGCTGTTTTCGGTGGCACAGACACTCTTACCCGCGTGCTTTAGGTCAGAGGTAGTAGCGAACAACCCATTCGGCGACGCAGTTCGGTTTGGACGATCCTTCGCTCTCAACCGTTACGGAAAAAGTAGCGTCGGTCGAATCGCTGGGCTCCGAAAGTGAGGCCAGCGCGACGCGCGCACGAATTCGCGAACCCACTTTCACCGGGGCAGGGAAGCGCACGCGGTTCAATCCGTAATTCACCACGAAGCGCACCCCGCCATCGATGGCAATCACGTCCTTTATGAAATGACTAATCAAGGACAGCGTCAAAAATCCGTGCGCGATGGTCGTCCCGTAAGGAGACTCCGCGACCGCTCGCGCGGCATCCAGATGAATCCATTGCCGGTCCTCGGTCGCCTCCGCAAACTGCGCAATGCGCTCTTGCGAGACGCTAAACCATTCCGAAGCGCCCAGCTCGCGCCCAATAAATTCCCTGAGCGCCTCAGGATTGCTAACAATAATAGGAGGCATTCATACTCCAGGACTAAAAACGAAGTCGGAAACGCGAGGTGTGCCCGGCCGCAAATCCCGCAAATCGCTCTGTGGTGTTCTGTTAATTCGCGGCCGCCGATGTTTTCTTGCTTTTGCCCAACTCCCATTTCGCAATAGATTCCACATGCACTTCGTCGGGGCCATCCGCCAACCGCAGCGTCCGCACCGCCGCCCAGGCGCTCGCGAGAAACGTATCCTGCGAAACTCCCGCACCGCCGTGCGCCTGGATCGCACGATCCAGCACGTGCAACGTCACATTTGGCGCCGCCACTTTAATCATGGCAATTTCCGAGCGCGCCGCTTTGTTGCCCACGGTGTCCATCATATACGCGGCCTTTAGCGTCAGTAGCCGCGCTTGCTCGATCTCCATGCGTGAAGCGGCGATGTCCGCGCGAATCGTGCCCTGCTCCGCCAGCGTCTTGGCAAAGGCCGTGCGCGTTTGCACCCGCCGGCACATGCTTTCCAGCGCCCGCTCCGCCACGCCAATGCAACGCATACAATGATGAATTCGCCCCGGTCCCAGGCGACCCTGCGCAATTTCAAAGCCACGGCCTTCACCCAGCAAAATGTTCGCCGCTGGAACGCGCACATTTTCAAAAAGAACTTCGCCGTGCCCGTGCGGCGCATGGTCGTAGCCATACACCGTCATCATCCGCACGATCTGCACTCCTGGCGTATCCAGCGGCACCAGAATCATCGATTGCTGTTTGTGCGCTGCCGCCGAAGGATCGGTTTTGCCCATGAAAATGGCGATCTTGCAACGCGGATCACCCGCGCCCGAAGACCACGTCTTTCGCCCGTTGATTACGTAGGTGTCGCCGTCCCGCGCGATGGTAGCTCTTATATTCGTGGCGTCGGAAGAGGCCACATCCGGCTCGGTCATGGAAAAACAAGAGCGAATCTCCCCCGCTAGCAGGGGCTCCAGCCATTTTTTCTTTTGTTCCGCGGTGCCGTAGCGCGCCAGCACTTCCATATTGCCGGTGTCCGGCGCGGAACAGTTAAACACCTCGGGCGCCATGTGGCTGCGACCCATGATCTCGCAGAGCGGAGCATATTCCAGATTCGTCAGGCCCGCGCCGCCCTCGTGTTCCGGCAGGAATAAGTTCCACAATCCTTCCTTGCGCGCCAGTGGCTTCAGTTCTTCGATGATGTTGGTGGGCTGCCAGCGATTGCGTTCTACTTCTTCGTGGAAGCGCTGCTCGTTCGGATAGATGTGCGCGTCCATGAACGCGTGCAAGCGCTGTTGCAACTCCTTGGTTTTTGCGCTGAACGCAAAGTCCATAAGTCCCTTCTACTTCCCGGTGAAGGCCGCGGCGCGCTTCTCCACAAAATGGGCCACGCCTTCCTTGAAATCCTCGCACTGCAGGCTGGCCAGCATCTCCCGCTCCGAACTTTCAAACGCTTCCGCCAGAGTTTGAAACATGCCTTCGTAGACCTGTCTCTTGATCACGCCCAGCGACCGCGGGCTGACGTTGCAGGCCAGGTGCGCCGCATACTCCTGCACCTGCTGCGGAAAAATGTCCGCGGCATAAACGTGATTCGCCAAACCCATGCGCAACGCTTCCGCTGCGTCGATCATTCTGGCGCTAAACAGGAGGTCCAGCGCATTGGCATGTCCCACTAGGCGCGGCAACATCCACGCGATGCCATATTCCGCAATCAGCCCGCGCTGCGCAAATGCCGTCCCGAATCGCGCGCCGGCCGACGCCAGCCGTATATCGCAATACAGCGTAATCACCAATCCCAAGCCCACCACCGGACCATTAATAGCCGCAATCACCGGTTTGGAAAGCGCGGGAAAGTACGAATATTTTTTCTGAAAATCTCTCCGTCCGTTGGTGCCGGCCGAGTCTGCGGGTTGCACGGCCTGCGCCCGGCGCGCCTCATCGAGACCTTTCGTCGCCACGGTGCTTAGCAACGATATGTCCGCACCAGCACAGAATCCGCGCCCCGCGCCCGTCAGCACGATCACGCGAACGTTGGGATCCTGCTCCGCGTCGCTCATCGCGGCGCGCACCTCCTGTTCCATGATCGCGGTCCAGGCATTCAGTTTGTCGGGGCGGTTGAGCGTGACGGTGGCAACGCGATCTGCCACGTGGTAGAGCGTTTCTTGGTTGTTAGCCATAATGATGCGGATTATATACAACGACACCCGCATTAGTCACCTTCATCTGTAAGTGACTATCGTGTTCTTGCCCGCGAACCTCTTAGACGCAGCTGAACATAGCAATGGAAAGGCCCGAGCCCTCCCTAAATGACTTGACGATGTAATACGGGGATTAAAACGCCACTTGCGGAGCACCCTCGGAGTTTGCGAACGGCTGCGAATGCTTTAAAATCAAAGGTAGTTACATGTGGGCGTGTAGCTCAGCTGGGAGAGCGCGTGCTTTGCAAGCATGAGGTCGCAGGTTCGATCCCTGTCACGTCCACCAAATCCTCAATCGCCTGAATCCGCCAAGCGGCCTTTACGCCAGCGTACCTTGCAGCAGTTCGCGCAGGGTTTCCTGTTTTTGCGCGCTGAGTTTCTTGTCTTGCGACGTTAAATAAAACACGTCGATGGCTTTTTGCCCTTCCGTGTCGATCAGCGCGACCTCGATGTTACAGGCCAGACGCGCCAGGGCCGAGCCGATTTCGTGCAGCAAGCCGGGATGATCCTGCGTGACAATTTCCAGCAGCGTGCTGTGCATGGAAGAAGCGTCGTCGAAGGTGATGCGCGTGGGCACTTCCACTTTGGGTGGGCGCTGGCGGCCGCCGTTGTCGCGGCCCTTGAGCAACGCTTCGAGCGGTGCTTTGCCGCGAACCACGTCCACCAGACTCTTGCAGAAGCGGTCCACTTCGCTGGGATTGAGTTCCAGCGTGCGGTGCAGGTCTGTGAAATGGAAGGTGTCGAGGACCACCCCAGCGGCGTTAGCAAAGGCATCCGCTTGAATAATGTTCATGCCCCAACCGGCCAGCACTCCGGCAATGGTGGCGAAAAGCGCCGGGCGATCCGCGGCGAGCAATGTCAGCGAATACGCGCGCTGCTTGGCCACCAGTTCGATTTGCACGGGATCGGCGTCCAGCTTTTGGTACAGAGAAAAGTGCGCTGCGATATCCGGCGCGGAATGCACCGCCAAGTAGCGCCGTGGAAAGCCTTCGAGGAAGCGTTCGATGGCCACGGTGCCTGCGGAACCGGTGAGTTTGCGCACCTGTTGCAGCACCGGCACTTCGTCCAGCGCATGCAGGCGGTCGCGATCGAGCGTGCGGCTGAAGTGATTCGAGGTGGAGACGAAAAGCTGCCACAGCATCTCCGCCTTCCAAGGTGTTAGCGCTTCGGGATTTACGGCGTGGATGTCCGCGTAGGTCAGCAGACAAAGACGTTGCAATCGTTCCGGGCTCTGGACAATTGCGGCAAACCCCGAAACCGTGGCCGGATCGAAAATATCGCGCCGCTGCACCGTTGCGGACATATCCAGGTGCCGCTCGATCAGAAACGACACTTCGGCTTTTTCGTCCGCGGAAAGCTGCAACCGCGCCGCCGAGCTCTCTAGCGCCGTAAGACTTCCGGCCACATGATTTTCCACGGCCATACCCTTGCCCACGTCGTGCAGCAGCAGGCTCAAAATGAGCAGGTCGCGGCGATCCACAATCTTCCAAAGCGACGAAAAATTTGCGCCTCGCGTGTCCGGAGGATTTGCCAGCTCCTGCAAATGCTCAATGGTGCGCAGGGTATGCTCATCGACGGTGTAACGATGATAAAAATCGCGCACCACCAGCGAATCGATGGCCGCAAACTCGGGCAAAATCTTGGTGAGAAGTCCCAGGCGCTGCATCGGGCGCAGCGCCACCCCCGGAAAATCTGCCGACAAAATTTCTTGGAACGCCGGCCAGGTGATGTCCGCATTGCGCACCGGCAGTTCCGGATGTAGCAGCACGTACGCGATGGTGCGCTCCGCCTCGCGGCTTAGCGGCACGCCGGTTGTCGCTGCCGTCGCGAACAGGCAAAAAAGTTGCGTGCGATCCGCCAGCGCGGTCTGGTCCATTACCTCGAGCAACCCGTCGCGGACCGCGAAAGGCTTTCCGTCGCCCGTTTCGAACTTTGGCCCGCGTGCCACGCTAAAGATGCGTTGCCGCAGGGATTGCTGCGCCGGCGCCTTCTGCTCCATGTAGCGTAGCAGCTGGCGGTTCAGCGTGCGCGCCTGGCGGAAGTAGACGCGCATCCACTCCGCCGGGCTGCGCTGCGCGTCCAGTGCCGCGGACGTGGGCAGCCCCAAAGCCCGCTCTGCCGCCTTGGCCTGCAGCTCGTAGGTCAGCGTATTGTCGTTGCGTTCGTTGCTGTAGTGCAGGAAGCAGCGAATGGCGCTCAGGAAATCCACTGCGCCAGCGGCCATTTCATCTTCCGCCGCCGTGCTGTTCCAGAACTCCTGTTTCTCGCCGCTGATTTGCCTTAGCCACGCCGCCGCCTGATAGTCCCGCAAGCCACCCGGAGATTCCTTTATGTTCGGTTCCAGATGAAAAATGGTGTTGCCGTAGCGCGCCAGCCGCTCCCGCGTCAGCTTGCGCAATTCCGCGGAAAGAAAAGGGCGCGCCTGTTTTTCCGGACCTGGGAGCACCTTAGTATCCAGGCGCTCGAACAACTCGCGGTCGCCGGTCAAAAATCGCCGGTCCAGCAGCGCCAGGTGAAACTCCGCATTGTCTTCCTCGATGCGCTTGCACTCTTCCAGCGTGCGCCCCGCGGAGCTGACGCGAAATCCCATGTCCCATAATGTCTTGGAAAACTCCGCAATGAGTGGACGGAAATCCCGTTCCGCCTTATCGCTTCCGAAGAGAAATAAAATATCCAGATCGGAGTACGGAAACAGCAGTTGCCGCCCGTAGCCGCCCAGCGCCAGCAAACAAAGTCCTTGCGGATCTATCCCGCGCCCGCTATGCAGTTGCGCGAACACTTGCTGAATATTCCCGTCGGCCATCGCGCACAACGCCCGCAGCGTATCGCGGGCGCTGGCACCCGCTTGAAATTGCTCGCGGATGCGTTGTCTTTCGGCGGCCGCTTGTGGACCGAGTGTCGATAGTGGGGTCACGGATTCTTGCATGTTATAGGCGGGGCGGTACTTCGGATCCTTCCGTGGATCGCGGCTGGCGTCCAAGCCGGGGCGGGCGGCGGAAGTCACTGGAGCGCATTCTCCCCGCGCTCTTCGTTGCGGATGCGAATGGCGTCATCCACACGCGTAAGAAATATTTTACCGTCGCCAATCTTCCCTGTCTTGGCGGTTTTCAGAATGGTGTCCACAGCCTTATCCACCATCTTGTCCGGCAGCACCAGCTCCAGCTTGATCTTCGGCAGCAGATCCACGGTGTACTCTCGTCCGCGGTACACCTCGGTATGTCCCTTCTGCCGGCCGTGTCCGCGCACTTCCGTCACCGTCATGCCTTCGATGCCAATCTCCAGCAAGGCGCCTTTTACCGACTCAAAGCGGGATGGCTGAATAATCGCTTCCAGTTTCATCATGAACTTGTTCGCTCCACTTCACTTCCGGCGTTGGGTCTAAGTATCTTTTGCGCTCCCTGACAGGTCATCCGGCTACGGTTCGAAATTGTAAGCTTCTTCTCCGTGCAGGGTGATGTCGAGTCCTTGATTTTCATCTTCTTCGGAGACCCGCAGCCCAGTGATGGCGTCCACAATCTTCAGCAAAATAAATGTTCCAACTAACGCAAAACCCCAGGCGATCAGGATGCCCACCAGTTGGTTGCCGATCTGTCCCCAGTGTCCGTCCAGCCCCCCTACAGCTTTGCCGGCGCCGAAGATCGGATTGATCACCGCTTGAGCAAAAACCCCGGTGAGCAGCGCTCCAATCGTTCCGCCTGCGCCATGAACCCCGAACGCGTCCAGCGAGTCATCATAGCCGAAGATGGCTTTCACCTTGGTGACCATCCAATAACAAAATGCGCCGGCCACCAGCCCGATGACCAGCGCAGGCATCGGTCCTACAAATCCCGCCGCCGGCGTAATAGCCACGAGCCCGGCCACCGCTCCGGAAATCGCACCCAGCGCGCTGGGCTTCCCGTTCTTGATCCATTCCGCGGCGCTCCAGCTGAGGGCCGCGGTCGCCGCCGCAAAATGCGTGGCCACGAAAGCGCTCGACGCCAGCCCGTTGGACGCCAATGCGCTCCCGGCGTTAAAACCGAACCAGCCCACCCATAACAAACACGCTCCAATAAAGCTCAACACCATGCTGTGCGGCGGCATCGGCTTCTTCGGATAACCGCTACGCTTCTTCAAATACAGCGCGCACACTAGCGCCGAAACTCCCGACGAAATATGCACCACCGTGCCCCCGGCAAAATCCAGCGTGGGAAATTTTCCGCCCAGGCTGGCGTTCAGGAATCCGCCCTTGCCCCACACCATATGCGCCAGCGGCGCGTATACCACCAAAAACCATAATCCCAAGAACAATGCCGTCCCGCTGAATTTCAGCCG
>DATFYV010000075.1:0-30027 GCA_035314845.1 Candidatus Acidiferrum sp. | reverse complement strand
CGGTTTCCTCAGACTGTTGCATCCCGTCTGCACACCCTCAACAACAAAAAGCTGCGCGTCGGTATTCTCGCTGCCCACCGCGAGAGATTCCACGGTCACGTTCTTGCATCGGTTCAAGCGAAGGTGCTGAAGCAATGCGTTTCTCTCGCGCGTCGAAGGCTCGAAGCAAAAGATTCTGCCGTTTGGCCCGACGCGTTTTGAAGCCAAGAGCGTATATAAGCCATGATGAGCGCCAATGTCGAGCACCGTCATGCCGGGCTTTACGTACCTTCCAACAAACGCGATCTCGGCCTCTTCGAACCTTCCCTGACTGATGGGCAGTCCGGCATTGTCCGCGCGAACGAGCCACCACGCGCCAAATGGAAGGCGAAGCGGGGCTGGGAGATGAGGAAATGTGCTGATCCACCGGAAGTATAAAGATTTTTTTTTCTCGGGCCACGGTTTTAGCAAAAACCGGCTAATGCGGGGAAGCATTCCGGTAGTAGAGGAATCGTTATCGGACATAGTTGCTGGCATCCGTGTAATAGCGAGGCATCCAGCATTGGAGGCTGAATACCACAGCCCGCAATTTCGTTTCTGGCATGAGTGATTCTCTCAGACTACATCCTTCTTTTCATCTCGATCGCCGTCGTCAGTTCGCTCAACGGCGTTTTGAGGAAGTGCTCGATCAATTTCTCATCCTGATAGGCCAAGACTTCTGGCCATAAATCGCAATTCTTTTTTAGCGCTCTAAAGCGTTTTGGCATTTCTGCAATGTTGTCGACCAGGCACGAAGGATGGCAAAGCATGCGATGGTAAGACCGGTCGGACTGGCCGATGCAGAGGCAGCCGAGAGCGGCGGCCTCGGCGATGCCTTGACCAGCGCCGGCCATGTCTCCGACAGCAATGTAGTATCTGCATTCCGCCAATGCTCGGAAATAGTCAGCGGTGTCATTCCAGCGTGGCGGATCATAAACTCCCCAGGGCTTGGAGTGGTTGATGGTGCGACAGAGAATCTCCGTTTCTAACACCTTCTCTAGTCGAATCTTGGCGGCGGCGGCTTCGGCGAAGGCAAGTTCCCCGGGTTTTCTCCCGGCGAGGGTCATGAGAATTCGGTGATCCGACCAAACGACGTCCTGGCGTGGTGGATTGAATTGCGAGCGGATGAATTTTGGATCGTGGATATATGGAAACGAGATGGCCTGCGGGAGATGGTCGAGAGATGTTGGTGCGTCCATCATATGGTCCAAGAAGAGATCGTATCCGGCCTTGGGTTGCAACATGGACTCGCTATAGAGACGATCCCAATGTTCCTGAACGTAGTAGGCGAAAACGGTCCGGGAATTCTTTGGAGGGGTAAGCATGGGATCGACGGTGATCACCAGGTCGTAGTCCGCGAGAGGAATTTTATCGAGGGGTAGGATATTAGTGGTGTATTTCTCGATGAGCTGGGTGTGGCCAGGATGGCGAACAATGTCGCGCACGTAATCGCCTTCGACGACCGGCGGGATAATGTACCAGTCAGCCTCAAGAATGCAGGTGAGCTCCCAGTAGACGGCCTTGACGGGCCAAACATCGAGAATTTTCTGCGGAGACATGTCTTTCCATAGGAACCCTGACCAGGGGCCGAAAACGTCGTAAACCTGCTTAATGAGCGCAGTCTTCAACGAGCTAGTTCCTCGATCTTCGCGTAGGCGGGGTGAGAAGGTTTGACGGCCAAGATCATCGAATCGTAGGCACGGGAGGATTTGGGAATAGCGAGTTTGCCGGATTCCGAGTCCAGGGTGAAAAAGGAGAAGCCGCTACGCTCCAGGAGCCAAAAAATCTCGACGGGATGATAGTCAAAACCACGGGTAAGAAACGAGAAGGCTTCATAAAGAAATAGCGGGGCGTTGGGGCGCTGTAGAAGGCTCGAAGCGCCTTCAAAAATCATCAGCTCGGCACCCTCGGCGTCCATCTTCACAAGATCGATGTGGGCAAGCGAAGCGGAGCGCAAATAGTCATCTAGCGTGGTGATTGGCACAGTTTCGTCGCCGGCGGCTTCGGTGTCCGGATGGGAAAGTTTGCCGAGGGAGTTAAGGCCGTCCTTGCCTGGAACATTGAGGTGGAGCGTGGCTTGGCCAGAAAAATTTCCCAGGGCGAGTTGAAGCGGGGTGACGTTGGAAGCGCGATTGAGCTGGATGTTTCGCGAGAGCAGATCGAAGGTCTCTTTCGCAGGCTCGAAGGCGAAAATGCTTGCCGAAGGACAAACTTTGGAAGCGAGGAGCGAAAAAACACCGACATTCGCGCCGATATCGAGAAAAACGGAATTAGGAGCGAGAAGGCGAGCAATCAGCGCAAGCTCGGCGGGTTCAAAATCGCCGCCGGACCAGATGCCCGAGGCGATGGCTCCTTCGGGGACGAGTCGGATGGTGTGACCGGCGACGCTAGCGGAGATGGGCTTGTGGCGCGACACGACATTGCGGACGGGCAGCACGAATTTGCGGCGGAGGCGTCGAATATTGGAAGGCGCGAGGACTTTGCGAATTTCGCGGACAGCCTTGCGAACGGCGCGCCGGGGCAAGCTGGATAAGCCGGAGGGGAAAAGACTGCCGGGATTCTGACTGGTGGTGGCGGTCATACGGATGATGGAATCTGAGCAGCTTGCGCGACATGAAACTGCGACGAGATGTTGATGATGCCGGCCCAGTCGTCTTTAGGATGGCCGAGAGGTTCTGTGGCCACGATCATTTTGGGCTCGCAGTCCCAGGAGTCGATGAAATCGCCGGCATTGTAGATGCTGACTCGCCAGTTATAAGAGCCCGGACTGATCGGTAGCGAGGGAAAGGAATGAGAAAATTCGTGAAGGCCGGGTTGAAGCTGCATGCCATCGTGTGCGTTGGCCCAGATGGTCTGATTATCTTTGTTAAATAATGCGATGCCATGGTGGGCCAGGTCGAGTGGCCTCGTGAGCCGGAAGGTGAATCTAACCGCGACGGGCCCGGGTGTGAGGAGCGTGTGGGGATCCTCGATTCCAGGTCCTGAGAGCTCCCATGCCAGAAAGCGACTATCGGTGGAGAAGCTCCGGCCATCGGTAATTTCGTCGCGGTCGACGCGCATCATGGCGGACTCGTAGGCGGAGACGACTTCGTGGGTGTTGCCGTTTTGGCGGATTTGGCCGTCGTCGACCCAGACTACGCGGTGGCAGAGTCGGCGGATTTGGTTGAGCTGGTGGGAGACGAGGACCACGGTACGGCCGGCGCGGGCCACGTCGCCCATTTTGCCGAGGCATTTTTTCTGGAAATTTATGTCGCCGACGGCCAGGACTTCGTCGACGAGGAGGATTTCGGGTTCGAGGTGGGCGGCAACGGCGAAGGCCAGGCGCACGTACATGCCGGAGGAGTAGTGCTTTACGGGCGTGTCGATGAATTTTTCGAGTTCGGCGAAGGCTACGATTTCGTCGAATTTGCGGGTGATGTCGCGCTTGCTCATGCCCAGGATGGCGCCGGAGAGGAAAGCGTTTTCGCGGCCGGTGAGTTCGGGGTGGAAGCCGGTGCCGACTTCGAGGAGGCTGCCGACGCGGCCGTGGATGGTGGCGTGGCCGGTGGTGGGGCGGGTGATGCGCGAGAGGATCTTTAACAAGGTGGTTTTGCCGGCGCCGTTGCGGCCGATCAGGCCGAGGACTTCGCCTTCGCGGACGTCCAGGGAGACGTCTTTGAGGGCCCAGAAGGTTTCCTGTTTGGGGCCGCGAAAGGCTTGCAGAGGGGAGCGGACGAAGTTTTCCAGGGCATGGCGGAGGCCAGGGGTGACTTGCGCGCCGCGGCGGTAGTTTTTGCCCAGGGATTCCGCGTGGATTACGGAGGCGCTCAAGGCCAGACCTCAGACGGGGACCGTCGTGCGCGGCTAAAGCCGGCACCTACGAGGGCAGAGGGTGCGCCAAGGGCTCTGGGCGAAGACCCACCCTTACACACCAAGGGTGGGGCACCCAGAAAACCCAACACAAAGAAAGAGTTAGACGCGGTCGGCAATGGCGCCCTCCATGCGTTGGAAGAAGAGCAGGCCGCCGAAAAGGATGACGAGGACGGCGGCGGCGCTGGCGAGGAGTTGCGGGCCGGGGGGTTGGCCGTGGCTGGTGAGCGCCCAGCGGAAGCCCTCGATCACCCCGGCCATGGGGTTGAGGCCGTAGAGCCAGCGGTAACGGGCTGGGACTAAAGAGCTTGGGTAGGCGACAGGGGAGGCGAACATCCAGAACTGCATGAGAAAAGGGACGATGTAGCGGACGTCGCGGTACAGGGCGTTGAGGGCGGACATCCATAGGCCGACACCGAGAGCGGTGAGCAGGGCGAGCAACAGGAACGCGGGGAGCCAAAGGATGGCGGCGGTGGGACGCAGGCCGTAGAAGGCTACGACCGCGAGAAGGACGGTGAAGCCGATGGCGAAGTCCACCAGTCCCGCGAGGACGGGGGAGATGGGCAGGACCAGGCGCGGGAAATAGACTTTGGTGATGACGCGCTGATTCTCGACGACTACGTTGGTGCAGGATTGCAGGGCGGTGGCGAAGTAGGTCCAGGGCACGAGGGCGGCGAAATAAAAGACGGGATAAGGCAAGCCGTCGGAAGGAAGCTTGGCGAGGCGGCCGAAAAACAGGGTGAAGACGCCCATGGTTAGGACGGGTTGGATGACCACCCAGGCGACGCCGATGACGGTTTGCTTGTAGCGGACTTTGACGTCGCGCCAGATGAAGAAGTAGAGGAGTTCGCGATAAGCCCAGAGTTCGCGGAGGCGGAGGTCGAACCAGCCGCGGGGCGGCTCGATGCGGACGACGGTTGGAGAGTGCGAAGACTGTGGCTCAGCTAGGACTTCTTCAGCGCGCGGCACGTTGTCCGCCGGAGCGGGTGTTGCGGAGGAAGACGATGCGGACAGGCGGGCGTTGGGCAAGGGTTCGTCGGGCGGATGTGTGGTGGCGGAAGCCATTCGAAAATGCGAAAAACCTTTGTTCGGGCGAGCCGGAAACATCGCGCGCTGCGCCACAAATTATGGAACGACTCTAGAGTACCAGAGAAGGAAAGAGCGGCGGGAGTGGCGAGAAAGGCTCTAGGAGCAAGACTTTCCATGGCGACGACGGGCTGCGGCTGAGAGGGCCAGCGAGCGCGATGAAGTTCGGCACGCTGGTTTAGGGCTGCGATTGCTGCTTCATTTGCTGGATGTCGCTGTCTTCGATTTGCTGCATAAGCTTGCGGCGTCTGAAGAGGTAGGTTTCCAGTTTGCCGGTGAGCTGCCGCGGGACCACGAAGAACTGATTGTGGATCATCTCGGAAAAGGAGATGGGGCCGCGCGCGGGCACTAGGTGCGAACCCCATTGAAACATCAGACCCGCGTTCCAAAGCACTAGAGCCGCGAGCAGCGCGCCAGCGACGAGAAGCGATACGCGACGGCTGGAGAAGAGGCGCAACAGGGAGTCGAGAAAAATGGCCAGCCCTAGGACAAAGAGCATGGTGAGGGAAACAAAGAAGCGGTTGCCGTAGCTGGAGATGCCGGCCCAGTCCGGATAGCAAGCGATAAAGAGATAGAAGGCCAGCGCGGCGGCAGCAAAGTATCCTCCGGCGGCGGGCACGCGGCGCCAGAAAATAGCCAGGCCGATGATGGAGAGCAGGAGAATGGGGGTCCAGGAAAGCAGTCCGTGATTGGGCGAGAAAAGCACAGCCAGGAGCGCGGGAGCGCGCCAAAGCCAGTCTCTCAGTGGAATGTAGCCGGATTCCAGGGCGTCGCCATAGATGATGCGGTGGGCGATGAAGGTCGGCAGGAAGCATAAGAGAGCTACCAAGACGAACAGGAGATGATTCGCGAGCAGGCGCGTAGGTCGCGGCGCACCACTAACGCCGCGAAAGGCAGCGCGGTACTGCACGACGGCTTCGATCAGCAGGACCACGAGAACCATGGCATTGGGATAGTAGACGTCGAGCATCAAGCCGGTGCAGGCGCCCAGGAGCAGCCATTGCAAGGTGCTGCGCTGGGCCCGAGTTTCGTGCCAACACCACAGAAAGAAGGCCACGATGAAAGCGGATAAAGCATGAGACCAGGAAGGATTGAAGTACATGTAAACGGGCAGAGAACTGGCCCACCAGATGGCGATGGTGGCGAAGAACGCACACCACGGATCGACGTACTGACGAGCGATGCGGAAAGAGAGAAGGAGGCCGAGGAATCCGTAAATGGCGGTGGCCAGCGCCATTGCCAGACGGTATGGGGTGGAAAAACCGTCGGCAGACACGGAGGAACCCAGTGCGCGAGCGAGCAACACTCCGCCGTGGGCCAGGAGGAAGAACGGGCTCCAGAGGATGGCAGGTCCAAGGGTGAAATGATTTTCGAGATGGCCCGTGGGCGTGCGAAGCTCGGCCTTGAGGTTCCCATTTTCGTCAAGCCGCGCGCCCCGGAAACTGGCGTTGGCGTAGCGGTAGTCGTTTTCGAAATTTAAACTATGCTCGATGATGGGGGCGCGCAAGTATGCGTAATACCCGACTCCATCGCCGCGCACCCAGGGATTCACGAGCAAGAGAGAAAACAGAAAGAAAATGCCAAGCCAGTATTCGGGCCGGCGGTCGTGTTGGAGCGGCGCGTAAATTGACGATCTTTCCGTTCGGTCGATCAACGATTCCCGTCAGCCTTCGCGAGCCGCTTCGATAAAGCGCCGGCCGGGCTGAATGGCCGATGGTTTCCCGAGCAAGCTTGGCAGCGGCGCGAGGCCGTGAACGTTACACAGTAACAAATTCACGGGAAGGATAAGCGATTTTTTCGACGAAAATCCGACGGGCATAGACGAACCCTTGCCCGCAATGCGGGCGTATTTAGAAAGCAGAGGTTTGGATCTGCGCGGTCACTGTGCAACGTTCAGGATCACAATCGGTAGAACTCTCCGCTGATTCAAGATACGCATGCCCGAAAGTTCGAGCACCTCGCCGCGCGCAACCGGGATCAGCAGGCCAATTGCCTCCAATTGGTTTAAAGAAGCCGCGAGCGATGCCGGATATTCCGGCGAGCGCACAACCCAGCGGATCCCATTCTGGTGAAAAAACGCTTGCCACTCTCCCGCAGTGCGCAAACGCTGGGGATCCACCGCCCAGCTTCCGTTTGGATCGCCATCGACGAAGGGCACGTGGAGGTTATAAAGGTGCTGCACAAACACCATGGTCTTGCCGCCAGAATTGCCAGTGGCCGCGGACAGGCCTTCAATCCTGCTATTAATAAATTGGCTGGTGGCATAGTCCGGGCAGTATTCCTGCAAGTATTTGTCCCGGGAGACCAGCCCCAGTCCGGTAGCCAGAGCCGGACGCACGTAAACAAGCATCCCCGCAAAGCCCAGTGCAAGTGTAATACCGACCGCAGCCATCGCCAGCCAGCGCGTGGTGCGCGAAGCGCGCGCGCACAACTCAGCCGCGCCGGCAAGCGACGCGGCTGTCGCAACTGGCAATAGGAAAACCAGAAATCTCAGCATGCCGGAGATGGCGCCAATACCAAGGGCGCCGGTTATCCAGACCACCAGCGAAGCACGCCACAATGCGTCGCGGGGCACTAAAAAGAAAAACATCGGCGCAAAGACCAGGCACAGCGGACCGAAAAACTGCCAAAATCCGAGATGTTTTTGATCGACGGCCGCAAAAAACGGAAATTGCAATATCTGCCACAGGCTGAGCCGCACGGCCACTCCGGTGTCGGCCAGCAGCGCGGCAAGCGCGGTGTGATTCACTTGCGCCACAGGGAACCAGGTCAGGGCAAAAGGAAAAACCGGGTCCCCGGTCCACAGCAGGTTTCGCGCGTAAGGCCAGATTCCAGCTCCCAGCGAAGCAGCGACGAATATCGCCGCCAGGCGCAGGCTGCGCGATTCCCAAAGGAACGCCAGCAACAGGCTGGCAGCCACGATGCAACCAGTATATTTCGTGCCCGCGGTGACTCCCGCGCACATCCCGCAAACCGCCGCCAAACCGTGAGTGGGGGCCTCGCGGACTTTGGCGATAGCGAGCACGCCGACGGAAGCGAAAAACGCCATCCACAAGTCAGGGGCTCCTGCGGTAGAGATCTGCCAGAACACGACGGGGCTGAGCAGAAACGCCAGCGCCGCCAGCCAGGCGTAGCGGCGCGGCGCGGCAGCGCGAGTCAGGCACGCCGCCCCCGCTGCCGCGAGCATGCCGCCCAGATACAGGAGAGCTAGCGCAAACTTTTCACTGCGCAAGGCCAAGCCCAGGAGAATGAGTAGGTGACCCTGTCCAGTCAAGAAACTGTGCAATACGAAAAAATCTGGCGCGAAGCCCCCGCGCAGTACCTGGGCGGGCGCGGCGAAATGATAGTGCAGGGCGTCGGAACCGGTCAGCGGAGCCATGGCCGCCAGGCCTTCGATAAGCAGCACGAGACAGGTGGCGGAAGCGAGCCAGCGGCCGACGGCCGAATCTTGCCACCCGCGAGCGACGATGTTCGCGATACCGCGGAGCACCGCGGTAAAGTCTGCGGCGGCCAGTGTGGCCGCGGCCGCGAGAATAATGCAGAAAGCCAGGGGAATGTGGCCGCTCAGCTGTGCGCCAAAAAACGCGGCCTCCAGCAGTACGAAACCGACGGCCGCGCCGAAAAGCAGATGCTCGGTATCGCACGAAATTCCAACACGCAGCAAGCGCAGGAACCGCCGGCCCAACGCAGCGCCTACCATGCCGAGCAACAGCGCGCCGGCCAAAGCGCAGAGAGAGCCGGCGAATTCCATCAATGCCATAAGCGTTGCAGGATGGGCGCAGCCGCGCCGCGGAAAAGTTCACGAAACTGGAAGTAATACCAAAGTTGCGCTGCGATAAGCCAAATGCCGCAGACTATCCCGCTTAGGCGGCGCATCGTGGGGCGTTTCTGATCCACGACGGCAAGTATATACGAATACAAATTAGCGGGCGAAAAAGCAGAACAGAAAATCGCACAAATCATGCAGAGGTGGTGGCCATCTTGGCGTTGACGAGCCGGGAATTTTTCTCACGAAAAAAAACGGTGACGCGATCGATGATTTCGTCCAAGGAAGTTTGCGGGCGAAAGCCGGTGAGCGCGTGCAACTTATCGACGCACGGAACCCGGCGCATCATGTCTTCGAAGCCCGGCTCGTAGGCTTTATCGTAGGGGACATATTCGATGGGTGAAGCGCTGGCGGTGAGTTTTTTTACACGCTGCGCGAGCGCGGTGATGGTGACTTCCTCGGTGTTGCCGACGTTGATGACCTCGCCTACGGATTTATCGGTATCCATGAGGCGCACCAGGCTCTCCACGGTGTCACGCACGTCGCAAAAACAGCGCGACTGCTGGCCGTTGCCGTAGACGTGAATCGGCGCGTGCTCCAGCGCGGATTTCACGAAGTTGGGCAGCACCATGCCGTAGCGACCGGTTTGCCGCGGGCCCACGGTATTAAAGAGGCGCACCACAATGACCGGCAGTTTTTTCTCTTTCCAGTACGAGAGCGCGAGAAATTCATCGAGGGCTTTCGATGCCGCATAGCTCCAGCGGCCCTTGGTGGTGGCGCCCAGAACGAGGTCGGCGTCCTCGTGGAACGGCACGTTGGTATTTTTGCCGTAAACCTCGGAGGTGGAGGCAGTGAGCACCAGCTTGCGCTTTTTGCAGGCGGCTTCGAGGATCATCTGCGTGCCGTTGACATTGGTCTCGATGGTGCGCACGGGGCTTTCGACGATAAGCTTCACGCCTACGGCGGCAGCCAGGTGCACCACCACATCGGCGTCGTCCACCAGCTCCGCGACCAACTGGCGATTCTCAATGTTGTCGAAGTGATGCTGCAGGCGCTCGTGGGACTTCAGGTGGCGAATATTTTCCACGCTGCCGGTGGACAGGTTGTCCAGCAACACCACGTGGTCGCCGCGATCGAGCAGCCGCTCCGCTAGATGTGAACCGATAAATCCTGCACCACCGGTGATTAAGAACCGCACGGGCTCTCCTTAAAGAGTGTCTGTATCCTCGTCACGCACGGAATCACGCTCGTGGGAACGAGTCTGCGTGACCGCCGCCTGTGTCTCTTCCTGATGCGGCGTATCCATGGACTCCTGCGGACCGTAGCCGTAGGAATATGGGTAGTAGCGATAAGAATAGTAATAATCGGGCGCGCTGGAATCGACGGCGTTCAGCACTACGCCGAGCAGATGGCACTTCACGCTGACGAGCAGATCGCGCGTGCGGGTGAACGCTTCCTTGGGGGTTTCCCCGCTGCGTACCACCAGCAGCACGCCGTCGCTCTGCACCGAGAGAATGACGGCATCCGTGGCGGCCATCACCGGCGGTGAGTCGATGACCACAAATTTATATTTGGTGCGCAGTTCGGCGATAGCTTCGGTGAGCTTGTGGGAAGAAAGCAAATCCGCAGGATTGGGCGGCAGCGGACCTGTGGGAATGGCCGCCAAATTGGCGATGGCAGGATGCGGCACGGTAACCAAATCCAGGCTGCTGACACCCGCAAGATAGGAACTGAGACCGGCGTACTTACCTCCGGTCATGTTGAGCAAGCGGGCCACGCCAGGTTTGCGCAGGTCGGCGTCGACCAGCACGGTGCTGTCTCCCAGTTGCGCCAGAGTGACCGCCAGATTGGCCGCCGCGGTGGTCTTCCCCTCCCGCGGCAAGGCGCTGGTCACCAGGATCACCTGGGGAGGATGGCCAGCCTGGGAAAGCAACAACGACGTGCGCAACGCGCGGAAGGCTTCCGACATCTGGGACTTGGGCAAGTGTTGGGCCACCAGCTCAATGCGTTTGTCGTGGCCATTCGTGGAGGCCAGCCCCTGCAGCAGGCCGGCGCGTTTGCCGGCGCTCGAACCGGCAAACTGCGGCACCACAGCGAGGGACGGCAACCGCGCCAGTGTCTCCACGTCGTCGGGCGTCTTGACGGTGTTGTCCATGTATTCGCGCATCAGCGCCAGCCCGATGCCCCCGACGAGACCCACGAGAAAGGCCAGCGCCACATTGCGGGCTTTGGCCGGACGCGAAGGATAAGAAGGAATCATGGCCGGATCGACGATACGAATATTGGAAGAACGCAAACCCGCGGTAATACCCGCTTCCTTGAGCTTGGTGAGCAAGCCGTCGTACAGCGCTTTGTTGGCTTCCGCTTCGCGCTTCAGAATGTTGTACTCCACCAGCTTCTCGGACATGGCGTTGACGTCCGCTTTCTGCTGGTCGAGTGCCTGCGCCAGCAGCGTCTCCCGTTGCCGGGCTTCGCGGTAATCGCTCTCGAGGCCGGCGACGATGTTTCTCTTCTGTTTGTCTAGATCGGCATCCAGCTCCTTGAGCTGGGCCTGCATGCGCACAACCCTGGGGAAATTCGGCCCATACTGGCTCAACGCGTCATTGTAGTTTTCCTGCAGCTGACTGCGGCGGTGGATTAGCTCCAACAGGCTGGGATTGCTTTGCACTTGCGGGATGGCATCCAGATTCCCGGCCATGGCGAATTCGTAGAGCGACTCTTTCTTCATGCGCTCGGTCTGCGTTTCCGTCAATTGGCGGTTGACGTCGGCCAGGCGCTGCGTGGTGATGTTGGATTTGTCGTCCAGCGACCAGATCTGATTCTGGCGCTCGTAGGCGATGCGTGCATCCTCGGACTTCTGCACTTTAATTTTAAGTTCGTCGAGCTGGTCGGCCAGCCAGGTGGAGGCCTGCGTGGTGGCCTCGTAGCGGCTGCGGAAATTCTGCTCCACGAAGGTTTCCAGATGCGCGTTTACAATTTTTGCCGCCAGCACCGGATCGGTGGATTCAAAACTAACGTCCAGCAGCCGGCTGGTCGGGACGCGGTGGACGCTCAGGCTGCCGAGAAACTCCGCCAGCTCAGGCGGCCGCCGCTGATTGGCCAGGCTACCGATGGCCACCGCTTCGGAGGGTCCGGACGATCCGGAAAACTCCGGACGGGCACTCAGGCCGGTATTGCGAATGGTCTGCAGCCCCAGGGTCTCGCTGGTCAGCACCTTTGATTGCGTCTCGATGTAATTGTCCAGGTCCATGGCTGCGTCGTAGGAATCATTGCCCTGGAACGGCAAAATATTGGAGGTGTCACGGTCGATTTCAATGCGCGCGGTGGCCACGTACACGGGCTGCATTTTGAAGGTAGCCACGGAGACGATGGTGACCACCGCCAGCACGAAAGAAAGAATCAGCCACTGATGTTTGCGCAGGATCAGCAGGTAATCGTAGAGATGCGGTTCGCGCGGCGACAGCTCCCAGGCCGGCAGGCGGTCAATTTCCACGGTGCCGTGCGAGCCATTCAGGGCCCCAGTGTCGCGCGGAATGATTTTGTTTTCGTCAGCCATGTTTTAGTGGTACGCCAATCGGTATAACGCGATGCCGCTTCCCAGTACGATGCCGAATTCCACGGCCCGCAACAGCGCGGCTTTAGCCTTGCTATCTGGAACGTACAGAATGTCGCTGGGAAGCAGTTGCACGTCCTCGGTTTCCCGTTTCAATACTTTATTCAGATCTACTTCCATTTCATGTTGCTGGCCCTGATCGTTCTTGCGAATTATTACCGCGTGATCGGACTTCGCCGTGGTGGTCATGCCCCCGGCTAGCGCTAGAATCTTCAGCGTGCTGACTTCCGAGCGGTCATTGGAAAGAACATAGCCGCCGGGTTTGCCCACTGCCCCCAGAACGTAAACGATGCCAGCGTGCGGCACGGTGACGATATCGCCGGCCATCAGCGGAATATTGTTGGTCGTGTCTCCCGTCTCGACGAGGTCATTCAGATTGATGGTGATGGTATTGCCGGAAATCACGGGCGCGGAGGCTTTGGGCTTGGCGGCAGTTCCAGTTGTAGCAGTGGTGACGGCAGCAGTGGCATCCGGCGCTGCTATGGGAGGCGCGGAAGGCGGGGCCGTGAGCTTGGGGTCGTCCAGGCTGGGAGGTTCGGAAGTGGCCGCCGCGACGCCGTTGCTGATGGCTTGCTCCGGCCCGATGACTGGAGGCTCGGAAACATCCACATACTGCGCGCCGGCCGAGCGCGTAATGATTACCGTGTCCCCGGCGTCATTGGCAATGCCGCCCGCTTCGGCCAGCAGCTCCAGCAGTGTGACCTGGCGGTCCGCCTGGTACACCATCGAATGAGAGATGGCGCCAACGATGGTGATGGGCTTGCTCTTATGCTCCTTCACGCTGACGCTGACCGCGGCATTGGAGACCAATCCGTTGGCCTGCAGCACCTCGGAGATTTTTTGCTCCGCTTGTGTTTCGGTCAGCCCGGTAATGTGCAAGCGCACCGGAACCAGCGGGATTCCGATGGTTCCGGTCTGGCTGACGCGGACGTCGCGGCTCAACTCTTTCACGTCAAATACTTCCACTTCCAGGAGATCGCCATTACCAATTATATAATCGTGGGGCGCGGATTTGGCCGCCGCCGCGGATAGTTCTTTAATGCGCTCGTTGGCCTGTTGCGGGGTATCGGCCACCGACTGCGCGCGCGCGGGCGGCGACAACAGTGGCAGCGAGAGAAGCGCGGCGGCGATGCTCAACCTCGTGAATGGACTCAGCTTGGCCCGCGACATACGAATAGACATCCCCCAGATGATTATACAGGCACAGAGGGTCACGGAGTCACTGATTTCGACGCCGTGAACGAAGATTCACCTCGACTGGGGCGGCGGGCGCGATTTGCGCCGTGGCCAGATATGCCAGGACAAAAAACAGCATGGCGTTGGCGGGAATGTGCAGATTGAAGTCGAAAAGGCTGTGCACCAGGAATCCCAGACAGCCCAATAACGCGGAAAAATGCAGAAGGGAGGAGAAGGAGCGCTCCGAGGGCCTGGCCCGCGGTAGCGCCTGGGAAAAAAGCGTGCCCAGAAACCAGAAGCAGCACAGTCCCCCAAAGGCGCCCGTCTCCGCCAGAGCCTCCAGATAATCATTGTGGCTGTGGTTGACTATCTTGCCATCATAAAGAGTATCGTATGGCGGGAACACCGCTTCGAGGGTGCCCAGACCCGTGCCCAGGACGGGATGATCGAGGAAGATTCGCCAGGTGTCCGCGCGCATCGCTGCACGCTTGCCCGTGGATATCTCCAGCGACTGCATGGTGGAGAAACGCTGGGTGATCTGGCGAATGCCGATCCAGGAAACCAGCAACAGCACCAGCGTGAGTATCGCGCCGCCGGCCAGGAGTTGCTTGCCATCGGGGCGCCGCAAGGCCAGCCAGGTCACCAGGACAGCCAATTCCACGCCGAAGCTGAGGATGCCGCCACGCGAAGCGGAAAGCAGTAGCGCACCAATCTGCAGCACGGTGAAGAGTCCCACCACGAACAAGCGTTCGCGCCGGACTTTGCCGAGCAACAGCGGGACCAGCGAGATAGGGATCAGCAATTCCGCGAACGCGGCAAAATGATTGCGATTAACGTAAGGCCCGAAGGGGATGCCGCCGAAGCGCATCTGCCGGAACCAGTAAATCTTTCCGTTGAACGTCAAGTGCTGCAGGATGCCAAAGGTGCACACCAGAAAACCAAAAAACATCGCGAACCACACGAACTGTTTCCAGTCTTCCATGGTGCGGAACGCCTGTGCGGTAAGAAACAGCACGACCGTGTCGGCCAGAAGCAGTTGGAGTTCGGTGCGCGTGCCGTAGGCAAATTCCGTGTGGAAGGAAGCCCATTGCATGAATACCAGGAGCACCAGCGCGCCCATGGGCAGCAGCAGAGGCGAAACCACCACCTGTTCTTCGCGATGGGAATAGACGCGCAGGGCCCAGGCCACCAGCAAAATCCCGGCGCCGGTTTCCAGCACCATGCGGGCCCAGTCCTCCACCCCGCCATGCGCGGCCACGCCAAAAACCAGCAACGCGCAAATACCAATCCTCAGAAATTTCATGGTTTCGCGCTTCCGGAGGAGCCTGCCGCCGCGCTAGGAACCAGCGCCACATCGTCGAGCCACGCCGTGCCGCGAATACGGTTGTCCGGCTGGTCACTGGGAAGCCGCACGATACACACTTGCGCCTCGTGAGTGTTGGCGTCCGCGGTCCACGGAATCTCCATCTGCGTCCACGCCTGTGTCCCGTGAGTTTCGGGCGTCAGGATTGGGGTCCCGCCGTTCGCGGACTGAATGCGAAAGCGCACACCCTGGTCGGAGGTCAGGTCGCGCGTCTGGACCCAGGCGGAAAATTCATACCCAACCAGCGGTGTGACGGGAACGCTGTGACAAACGTCGGCGAAATTTACGTCCGATTTTCCGTCAAAGGTCAGGCGGAGGGAAAATGCACCGGAATGCTTCTCCTTGGCGTCGCGCTGGATTTGCACTCCGCGAGCGTTGCTGGAGTAATTCCAGGAATAACCAAGGTTGCTGGCGCCGGATTCGAATCCCCCGTCCCATAGCACGGAGGTCGCGGGATCGCCGAGATTCCCCAGGCCCGCGAAGCGCACTCCCAGTTGCCAAACCCGCGTTGCTTCCGTGTACTCCCGTTTGCTGCGCAAGGCATTCACCAGCGGATAAATCTCCAGCAGCGACAAGGTTGGTTGCGTGGCCACCAGGCGGTCCCACACGATCAATGCCTCGGTGGTGCGCCCTTCGTCCGACAAATCGTGGATGATATCCAAATACACCGTCGGACTATCGGGCAGCGCACGGTCCAGCACAGTCTTGATGTTAGGTTCCACGCGAATGCTGCGAGAGAACGCTTCCGCTCCCCGGCTGGGGTCGGCCTGCACCGATTCACGAATCTCGTGGAACGCGTCGTCCAGGTCTCCCTGGCGCAGAAAAAAATTGCCCACGCGCCAGGAAACTTCGGCGGAAACCGGATAAGCCTTTTTCGCTCTTAGGAAATTCTCGCGCGCCGCGGCAGTATCATTTTCGCTCTCGTAGGCGGTGGCCAGGTTGATGTAGGCCTCCGCGGAGTGCGGATCGTTCGCGAGGGCCTTGCGGTACGCCGCGATGGCCCTCTGGCTGTCGGAATTGTCCAGGTTGTACTGCCAGAAGCGCCCCAGTTCGAGCCAATACTCGGAATTGTCGGGTTCCAGCCGCGTGGCGTGCTCTAAACCGAACTCCGTCCCCAGCGCGGCCAGATGCGCTGCCCATGCCACGCGCATGCTGAAGAAGCACAAAAACGCCGCAATCAAGATAGCGACGCCGAGCACCACCATACGCTCGGCGGACGTGGACAGACGCAGCATCATCTCGAAAGTACTGTGCCTAGACCCTGCAGGAGATGCAAGTTGAAATTGGCCCCAGCACCGTTTGATGACCGATAATTGTTAGTTATTTAACCGTAAAGGACGAGTAGGCATCTTCTCCGCGCGCTCGCCGCCGCACGTCGATGCCCAGCCGCTTGATCTTCTGGTTCAGCGTGGACAGCGGAATTAGGAAACGTTCCGCCGCTTCCGTCTGGTTCCAGCCCGTGCGTTCCAGCATGTCCATAATGATGCGCCGCTCGATCTCATCCATGATCTGGAACAGCGAGGGCATGGATTGATCCGCGCCCGTGCGCGCCCCCGATTCACCGGGCAAGGGCGGCAGGAATTCCGAAAGCTGCAGGCGTACGCCGCGCACGATTTCCTTGCTGCGCACGCTTTCCGGCAGCAGATCGGCGTCCACGCGCTCTTGCGTGGACAGCACCACCGCGCGTTCCACCACATTCTCCAGTTCGCGCACGTTGCCCGGCCAATCGTAGTCCATCAGCAGCTTCATGGCCGACGGCGTGAACTGCCGCAGCGGCTTGCTGTTTTCCTGGCAATAGAATTCCAGAAAATGCAGCAGCAGCATGGGAATGTCTTCGCGCCGCTCGCGCAGCGGCGGCAGCGTCAGGTGGATCACGTTCAAGCGATGATACAAATCCTCGCGGAAGCGCCCTTCGCGCACCAGTGTAAGCAACTCTACGTTGGAAGCCGCCACGATGCGCACGTCCACCTTCAACTGTTCTGTGCCGCCCAGGCGCATGAACTCGCGCTCCTGAATCACGCGCAGCAGCTTGGCTTGTGTTTCCGGCCCGATGGTGGCGATCTCGTCGAAGAAAATCGTGCCTTGGTCCGCCACCTCGAACAATCCTTTCTTAGAAGCCACCGCGCTGGTGAATGCGCCCTTTACGTGCCCGAAAAGCTGCGATTCCAGCAGATCCACGGGGATCGATCCGGTATTCACCGGCACGAACGCACGATCCGCCCGTGGCGATGCCGAATGAATGGCCTTGGCAATGAGCTCCTTGCCCGTGCCGCTTTCCCCGCTAATTAATACCGTGGAGCGCGACGGCGCCACCTGCGTCACCAAGTTCAGCAGCGTCTGCATCTTGTCGCTCTTCCCGATGATGTTGGGAAAATTGAAGCGCTGTTTCAGCGCTCGCTTCAGCTGCACGTTTTCGTCGCGCAGCCGCCGCGACTCCACCGCTTGCGCCACCTGCGCCAGCAACTCGTCGTTGGACCACGGCTTGGTGATAAAATCCAGCGCACCGCCCTTGAACGCGGCGCGCGCCATGTCAATGGAACCGTAAGCGGTGATCAGCACCACGGAAAGATGCGGGTCGCGGCGACGAATCTCCCGCAGCAAGTCCAGCCCATTGCCATCCGGCAAGCTCACATCCAGCAACAGCAAGTCAAAAGGATGTTCGCCAATCTTCGCCAGGCCGGATTCGCCGGTCTCCGCGCTGGACACCCCGTAGCCCTCGCTGCTCAGCAGCAGCTCCAGGCCCTCGCGAATTTCCGATTCGTCATCAACTACTAGGATCGAGCCCTTAGACATGAACCGCTTTCCTTACCGCTGGGAACTCCACGTGGAATGAAGTGCCTTTGCCCGGCGTCGACCGCACATCGATTTTGCCGGCATGTTCTTTGATGATGCCGTAGGTCACCGAGAGGCCCAGCCCGGTCCCGCGCCCGCTGGCCTTGGTGGTAAAAAAGGGATCGAAGATGCGATGGATCAACTCCCGTGGAATGCCCGCTCCGGTGTCCACAACTTCCACTTCCACGCTGCCATTGTGCGCCGCGGTGCGCACTTCCAGCATTCCGCCGGAGGGCATGGCGTCGCGCGCATTCAGGAACAGGTTCAGAAACACTTGCTGTAGCTTGTTGGCCGAGCCGCGCACCGCAGGCAGCCCTTCGCCAAACTCCCGCACGATTCGAATTTGCGAAGTTTTCAACGGGTGCGCCACCAGCGACAACGTTTCCTCCACCACACGGTTCACGTCGATATCCGCCAGCTCCCCGGCCCCCGTGCGCGAAAAATTCAGCAGGTTATTCACAATTTCGCTGGCCCGGAACGTCTGCTTTACAATTTTCTCGATCAGCGCCTGCTTCGGATCGTTCTCCGGCAGCTGTTTGGCTAGCATCTGAATGTAGTTGGAGATTACCGCTAGCGGCGTATTCACTTCGTGCGCCACACCCGCGGCCAGCAGTCCCAGGGACGTCAGCTTTTCCGTCTGCGTCATCTGCTCGGCCATGCGCTCCCGCTGCGTTACATCGTCAAACAGCAGCAGCCGCCCGATGCGCTCCCCGGACTTGCTCACCAGCGGGGTAATGGAAACATTCACCGTCAGCGCCAACCCTTGATGGTGTAAGCGTTGTTTGTATATTCCCGAAACCTGCTCTTCATCTCCGCGCGCCGCGATTTCCGTGGCCAGCTCTTCCGGAACCAGGGTCTCCAGCGTTCGCCCTACCGCATCCCGCCGCGCTACGCCAAACAGCTGCTCCATTCGCGTGTTCCAGGATTCCACTACGCCGTGCAAATCCACCGCCAGCACGCCCACATTCAGCGATTCCACAATGTTTTCGCTGAAGTCCTTCAGCCGCACGATCTCGCTGGCCTTCTGCTCCAGCGAGGTATACAGCTGCGCATTGTCCAGCGCCACGGCCACGTACCCGGCGATAGTTTCCACCAGCTCCACATCTTCGCTGGACAGGAAGTCTCCGTCTACCGTCTTGCCCAGTCCCAACACCGCCACGGTGTGCTCGCGAATCCGGCAGGGCACAAAATAATTCAGGTCCAGCTGCTCCAGCGTCCGCCGCACGCTGTCGGTCACGTCTCTCGCGGCACGGGGCGACTCAAAAAAGAGCGCCCCGCGCGCGAACTCGGGCCGGGCCGGCTCGAGGAAACTAAGATCCTGTGGTTCTGATAAACGCACGCCCATCGAGCGCGCCATGCGCATCTGCCCCCCACTCTTGCCAAGTGGCGCGGCGTCGTCCACCACGAATATTGCCAGGCGGTCCACCAGCAGCGTCTGCGAAATGCGGTCCATCACCGAGCCCAGCATGGGGTCGAAACGCACCTCGTGCGTCAGGGTCCGGCCAAACTCAATCAGCGTGCGCCGATAATCCAGCCGGTCGCGATAAAAGAAGCGGTCCAGGCGCATCTGGATCCATTCGCGAAACGGTTGAAACAGGAACGCCGCAATCACGATGGCGATCATTCCCGCCACGGGCCCGGAAGTCTTGGCGTGGAAAATCTCCGCGATCACCGCTACCAGCGCGAAATACACCACCGCCACGCCCGCCGTCGCCGCGGTGTACGCCAACCCGCGCTTGAAAATGATGTCCACGTCCATCAAGCGGTAACGAATGATGGCGTAGCCGAAACACAAGGGGATCAGCACCAGGCTGAACACTGAAAATGTCATCCAGCCTTGCGGCGGCACGTCAAACACCAGCGGCACAATGTACAGCACCGTAACCGGCACGATACCCACCAGCGTGCCGCCCGTTAGCCACTTCAACTGCTGGCGTAGCACTCCGGCCGGCGCCTCGCGGTAGCTGCGATAGAAAACCACACCGGCCGCCAACAGGCACGCCGCCAGGAAGCTGAATTCCAGCTTCGAAAGCACCGCGTACGCGCCCAGCCACGGCACAAATCCAAATGCGTTCAGCGCCGTGCTCAAATGCACCAGCAGCAGGCCCAGCGGCACCACGTACACCGCAAACAGTTTCGCCGCCGAGCGAATGGGAGGCTCCGTCCGGCCCGGGAACACCAGCGCGAAATGCAAGAGCAGCGCCGGCGCTAACAGGCGCGCCGCGATTTCCGCCCAATACACTTCCCAGTCAAAAGTGTCCAATTTTCCGCTGTAGTGGAAGGAACAGAAAATAAACGAAAACAGGCAAAAGACGTAAAAATGCACCGCGCGCGGAGCGTTCCAGCGCTTTACAAAAATAAATATGCCGATGAACAAATACAGCAAGCCCACTACGCGCAAATAGTTCTCAATCGATGCCGGCTTGGGTGCCGGGGCCGTCACCAGCGGGGTCTCAAACTCTTCGCCGTTGCGCGCCAGCTTGTACCGCACCTGCGTCCAGATGCCCGCCCGCCACAGCCGCTGCGTCACCTGCACCGCGCGCGACATGGCCACATCATTGAACGCCACCAGTTGATCGCCCGCACGGATCCCGGCCTGTGCCGCCGGAGAATTCGGCGCCACTTTCCAGGCCATTACCCCATGGTCCGTATCCAGCCAAGCCACCCCGTCATCCGCGGTTTCGAACATGCGGCGTTGTTCGAAATTCAGGATGGCAAACGTCAGCGCCGCCACTGTTGCCAGCGCCAGTACCACCGCTCCGAGGCTTACGCGCAGATTCTGCTTCATGGCCGACCGAACCAGACACCCCTATCTAGCACTACTGCAGCAAATCAATGTCCAATGTTTGGTAGCGTAGCAAATTGATAATCTATTTGTTTTCAGTTGTTTATGGGAACTTGGGCGCTCGCGCTCCTTGCCAATACAGCTTTTAATAGCGCATCTACAGGTTTCGAAAGGACTTTCCCGCGACTAAAACTGCACGCTTAGCCCGCCCCGGAACGAGCGGAACGTCGGCACCAGCGCTACTTGACCATCCTTGCTTCCCGCCGCCACGTATCCCTGTGCAAACAGGTTGTCGCACTCCGCGACTGCTTCCCAACGCCCCAGTGCGAACCGCGGCAGCGGCTGGCGCATGCCAAAATGGAAAAAGGGGTCCATTTGGTACAGCGACTCACCGTACAAATCGACGTGCGACACCGTTAAGCCGCCCACCCACTTGTAACCGGCCTCCAGCTTGGTCCCCACGCGCGGCACCTTGGCGGAGATGTTTGCTCCCGCGGAGTGCCGGTTTTGCGTGCGCAAGACGTCGCGCAGCAAATCATCGCCGTCTTCCGAGGGGATTAAAGCTCCGCCATAGGAATACAAGGCGGTTAGCTGCAAATTGTCATTGATCTTCTGGGTCCACGCGATGCGCCCGCCCCAGCTGCTGGAAGAGCCGCCGTCGTACGCGAAGCCGTTGCCGTAAAAGTCCTGCAGATAATCTGCGGCCGGCAACCCCGTGCCGCGCCCGTAAACCGCGACGTGCCGCTGATCGTCATGATACGCAGCGACCTGCAATTTGCCGTGCTCGCCCACCTTGCGCTCTACTGCGGCCTCTTCATGCCAGCCGTTTTGCAACACCGGCCGCCCATGGCGCCACAGCAGCGCGGGAAAGGCGTCCAGCTCGGCAAGCGCAGCGGCCAATTCTGTTCCTTGCATGTCCGTCGATTGCGCACTGCCGTCTTGGGGCTCGTCCAGCACCGAAGGGCCGCTGGGCAACGCCGCAAAAATCAGCGCCGCGTGCCAGTGGTCGGTGGCCGCTACTTCCAATTTCATGCGCGGGCGAATCGCTGATGCCGCCCGCCCCAGTCCCACCAGCACGTACTCGCTGCCGTACTGCAACACCGCGCGTTCGCCAAGTCCCAGGGATCCGCCCTGGTCGATCCGGACCCCGCGGAACATCGGTCCATCCGCCGAACTCTTGGCCTCCCGCAGCACCAGCGCGGTATGGGGTCCGGCTCCCAGCGTGCCCGAAGGCAGCCAGATCGTCGCCATGCCCCCACCGGGCGCGTCGCCGTCGTAACTCACCTGCCCGGCGAAGATCAAGCGTCCTAGGCCACCCATGTTTTGGTCGTAGGCAAACGCCGTGGCTGGCGCCGGCGCTAGGTTCGAAGGTGAGGCCAGTTGCCGCGCCCCATCCGTGAATTCCAGCCGCATGCGCACCGGCCGCGGCACGCTGTTGTCCATGCCCGCGCCGTTCATGGCTGCGCTTGCCACACTACCGCTGCCCGAACTGGCATCCGTCCACTCCAGCACCGGGCGCAGCGACGGCGCCGAGCGCAGCACCCACTTCCAATCGTCCGCTTCCGCGTTCAGATTCGCGGGCTGCCGCCGCATGTGCTCCAGCGAGGCAAACATCGACTCCATCTCGATTCGCACCACGGTGGTCAGATTGGGACTGATGCGCACATGTTGTTCGATGGTGGGGAGGAAGCCCGCAAGCGTTACGCGCACGGTGTACAGGCCGGGAGTCAGCTTCTCGCCGCGAAAAACCCCGCGTGTGTTCGTGAGGAAGTCATGCACCGCCAGCAGTCCGACGGCTTCGGACAAAACTTCCACGCTGGCGCCCATTTGCGGGGTTCCGCTGGCGTCGCGCACAACTCCAGAAAGCACGCCGGCAGCGGGCTTGTTTTGTGCTTCCGCGCCGCACGGCAACATCGCCGATGCCAGCGCGACCAGGACCAGGGCCCCCATGTTTCGGAGCAGTCCGTACTTCACAGGCTGTTACCTCCCGGGCGTTACCTTGGCCGCCGTCTTAGTATCCAGCGGCGCTTTCACCGAGAATTCCGCGCTACGAGAAATGGTCTGCTTGGAAAGCGTGTCCGTGGCGTTGACCAGCAGCGTGTATTTCCCGGGAGTCAGCGTGGCCAGCGGCAACAAGCGCTCGATGGTGATCTGGTCCCCGGTCTGCTTCATTTCCGCGGAAGTTTCCTTGAATTGCATGATCTGCTGCTCGCCCTTTTTCACCGTGTATTCAAACGTCGCTTCGGACTTGTGGGTCTTGTCGTCCGGCTTCAGGTTATACACCTGCATATAAATTCCCATCTTGTCCGCGGTGGTGAAATCCCCCTCCAGCCGCGGCCGCACTTTCGATGAGCCGATGACGAACTGTCCCGTGCCGATCTGCTTGGCCGGCACGTGCTCGATCTGATCCGCCAGAATCAGCGAACTGGCCTCCAGTTTCTCATCTTCATAGCGCGGCACGTGCAGCGCGGTATTCACCACGCCGATATTTCCGCTCTGCACGTCCTTGATCACCAGGTCCAGCCGGTATAGCCCTGGGCGCAGCGGCACAGCCTTCTGATAAATCGATTGCAGCTTCAGCGATTGCTGGTAGAGGGAGTCCGGAAAGTCGCGGCTCACCGCTTCCTCGAAGGTTTGCACCACGCGGCCTGTTAGGGTGGTCACCCGACCGAAGATGTTGATGGTTGCGGAATAAACGCCATCCTTCTGCTTGAACGACAGCTGGGTGTTCGGCACTTGCACAGTAACCGGCACCAGCACCGTATCGTTAGTCACCTTAAGAAAATCCGTCCGCCAGGTGAAGCGCATCTGGTCGCGCACCAGCCGAGCCGTGACCACCGCTTCCAGGTCCTTAAATTTCACCGGCGGCGGCTGCTGCACTTTGGCAAACAGTTCCAGGCGGTTAAATTCGTCCATACTCGCAGGTGTTCCGCCCAGTGACTTCGGTAGGTTCGTGCCGTCGGAGCGTGTAAAGCGGTCCGCCTTGGACGCCATCCCCATCTGTTCCATCAAGCTCAAGCCCGCTCCGGGAACGTGCAGCAAGGCGTCCTTTTCCGAAGGGTCCATGGTCATGTGGTATTCCCCGGATCCGCTGGGGTCCACGAACTCCAAAATCACGTTTTCTCCGATGCCTTCCAGGTACCGCCAGCGCCACGTCTCCCACGGATACGTGCTCGTCGAACCGCCGCCCTCTTCCATCGGCCGGTCATATGTTCCGCCCGTCGGATGCGATTCAATTTCGTCCGGCGGACCCCAGATGATGTACATCTTGCCGCGATCCGTCTTCCATCCCGGAATGCCCGACGCATAGTGCTCGTTGGCATACGCGATACGCCGATAATGCTCTTCCTTAAAATCGTTGTCAGGCAAATCCGGGTTGCCGCTGCGCCGCAGCCAGAATTGCTCGATAAACTGCTCGCGCTCCTCGTTGGTCGCCAATTGCAGAAAGGCGTTCCGCTCGTCCGGCGAAATGATGTACACCACGTCTTCGTTCAACCAGGTTTTGTAGGAAGAATCCAGTTCCTTCAGCGTCCGCTTGATCTTTTTTTTCTGCTCTTTATCCAGGTTTTGGTGCGTGATGGGTGTTTGCGGGTCTTGCGCCTGCGGCTGCTGCGCCGGCAGCGGAGGTGTCAGCAAGGTAATGGAGAATACGGTTGCAAACAGGGAGCGGACTACCTGTGACCCCGATACAGACATTAGTAACACCTCAACTCCTAGGACAGCTGTGAAGTTTAACCCCGGAAAGGTCCCGCGTCAATCGCGTAATCCCCTTCATTTTGTGACACTTGCCCCAGACTCGGTTTGGATTGCCACTCCCGGAAAATGGTTGCCTCGCTTTTCCCCACCTGTCCCTCCGACCCTGTACGAATCCCTGCCACTCCAAAATGGTACAGCTGTCCCTCCTGCACCTCTATTGTACACAATTGAACTTGCAACATCGATAATGCTGTTGCTATCCTGCGTTGCGCCGATGGCTTGTTGTAGGCGTAAGGTTTTCAGCCTGGCTAGTGCGCGGGCTGCAGCTTTGCATCGCGACCAGGCCCCGGGCGTCAAGGCCGCAGGTCTGGCCAGTTTTCGTCGCCGGTCCTTAGTATCAAGGGATGCAATGCTCGATGGCTGTAAGCCATTTAGAATGAACACTTGCGCAAGATATTGAGAACAAATAACTTTAAGGGCATTGCCCTCAGTATCTTGCGAAATTAGAGGGGGGCAAAGAACCTACAAACAAGCGCTGCGGAGACGTCGGGAGCTCAAGAGGATTTGGCTAGGCGGGCTCACTGCACGCGCTGCTGGTGGTTCTCGGACCCGACTAACAGATCAAATATGGCCAGCACATGCCGCCGGTACTCCACCATGCGCGTGAACACATCCCGCAGCTCCGGCTCCCGTTCCGCCTCGCGATGCCATTTCAGCAACACCGCGGGAGGTACTTGAATATCCTGGCGCAAACGGTCCGCCGAATGCCCGCGCAGGAACAGGCCATAAAAGAACGCCGCTTCCCGCTGCGGGAAGTCGAAGTCGTTTACGACTTCGCTGGGCACGAATTGTGCGACGTGGGTCGCCATAGCGAATCCGCAGTTTACCGAAAAACCTTGCCGCGTCAAGTAGGACCAGAGGTCCAGTGCAGCGTTACCGGTAACTCCTTCAGATGCCGCATCGGCCTCCTGCGATTCCTGCCAGGGAGGGTTGGCGCGTTGGGTCGCGGATTTGTCTTACCTCCGTGGATTTTGCGCCGGCGCGCAGCCGCTCTCGGCGCACGATGCGCGAGAGTACTCGGTGAATCGCTGTACAACGCCGCGCTTGCTATGCGGTTCTAATCGCTCTAGGATGCTGAGAGAGCTATGACCAAGGCCTCCAAAGCCAAGTTGCCGATTTCGAGCAGCCATTCGCTCGTGGGGCGAAGTCTGACCGGCTTCCTGCGCTTCGGGGTTTTGCGCGGCTTGCGTTCCGTGGAAATAAGGCCGGAAACCTTCCGCAAACAATTGGCCAACAAGCACAGGCTCTGGGTTCCCGATTTCACGCGCATGCGCGACGTGCCCGTCGCACAGCTGGATGCCATCGCCGAAAAACTCATTCGCGACGCTGCGCGACTGGCGTTGGCGGAGGGCGCGGGTTTCGGCTTGGGCGGACTTATCACGCTGCTGCCGGACACCAGTTTCCTGACGCTCATCACCCTTCGCTTGATACAGAAGCTTTCTCTGCTCTATGGTTTTGACACCTCCACGCGCAGCGAACGCCTGGAGATGTGGAAAGCCGCGGCCGCCGCGGCGGGCGTGGACCTCGGCAAGGATTTCGCGGAAAAGCAAATTCTTGAGAAATTGATCCCCCGCGTGGCGCAGCGCCTGGCCACCAAGATCGGCGTGGAAGCCGCGGAAAAATGGGCCGCCCGCATCGTTCCTCTAGCCAGTTCCGCCGTGGGTGGCGTTTTGAATTACACTTTCGTGCGCGGGTGGGGCCGCCGGGTGCAACGCCACCTGCGCGCGCGCCACATGGCTGCGCGCCCACTAGGCAGCATCGACGCGACGCCCGATCCCAGGGTTCGCCGCCCCATCCTGGTTTCCTAGAGAGAACGTCATGAACGCAGCCCAAGAAAATACATCTCAGAAACCTGCAGTGCGGAAAGCGGCGATGCAAAAAATCATCGCGGGATTTTTGTTTGTGGCCTTGATCGTCGCGCTGCTGGCGCTCCCGCAGCACGCCGCAACTCCCGCTGCACAGGCCCAGAGCATGCCAGGGATGGATATGTCGCTGCCCTCCGGCCAGGAACCCATTCCCGCGTACCACAAGCAGCTGCCCAGCACGCCGCTGCCGCAGACTCTGGACCCGCAACTCTTCGCCACCACCATCGTCCAGAACGCTTACGCTCTCGCCGCACAGGTCCGAAAACTTCTATATCAGCAGCCCTGCTATTGCCATTGCGACCAGAGCCAGGGACACGGCAGCCTGCTCGATTGCTTCGCCGGAAAGCACGGGTCGGGCTGCAACATCTGCATGGCCGAAGCTTTTTATACCTACGAGCAGTCGCGCAAAGGCAAGACCGCCACGCAAATTCGCACCGGTATCATCAGCGGCGAATGGAAATCCGTCGACCTCGCCAAATATCAGCAACCGCTCCCCGCAAAGTAGCCGTCTCGGCTCGTGAAACGATTGCGCTGTGCTGATCTTTTCACAAAAATTCTCAGCGCCAAGGATGGGGCTTGAATGCTGTCACGCACCCTTATAGCAAGCTGCGCGATTTTCATGGCCTTGGCCATCGCCGGTAGAGCCCAAGTCCCGACGAAAGTCCCGACGAATGCGCCAGCCGCGGTGAACTCCGCATCAGCGGCGGAGGCGAGATGGAAGTATTTTCGCGCTGGCAACTCCGCGGACAGCACCGCAACACCCCGAGCGGGTTTTGCCCTGATGGGCGGCGGCGCGCACCAGGAGGCCGCCTTCCGCTTTCTCTGCGAACGCACTAACGGCGGCGATTTTCTTATCCTGCGCGCCAACACCGACGACGCCGATGCCAAGGAGGAAAACGACGAGGTTAGAGCCCTGTGCCCGCTGAATTCCGTAGCCACCATTGTTTTCGCCGGCCGCGATGACTCCGACGATGCCAAGCTGCTCGATATCATCGGGCATGCGGAGACGATTTTCATCGCCGGGGGCGATCAATCCAATTACGTGCGTTTCTGGCAGGAGACGCCGGTACAGCAGGCGCTGGATAAGCATGTGGCCGCGGGAAAACCCATCGGCGGCTCCAGCGCGGGCCTTGCTATTCTCGGTGAATTTTCCTTTTCCTCGATGATTGACACCATTCATTCCCCGGAAGCTCTTGCCGATCCTTATGGCAACAAGGTGACGCTGACGCGGGATTTTCTGCACCTCCCGCTGCTTGCCGGCATGATTACCGATACCCATTTCGCCAAACGCGATCGTATGGGCCGTCTGTTGGTTTTCCTCGCGCGCATATTGCAGGACGGCTGGGCCGCCAGGGTGCGCGCTATCGCCGTGGACGAAAACACAGCTGTGCTACTGGAGCCGGATGGCTCGGCAAAAGTGGCCGGCAAAGGAGCGGCCTATTTTTTGGAAACCAGCGAGAAGCCGGAAACCTGCCGCCGAAGGTTTTTTCTTGGCATGTCCCACGTGCAGGTGCACCGCACGCAAGGCGAAGGAAAGTTCGACCTGAAAACGTGGAAGGGAGCGGATGGCGACGACTACGAGATTGCCGTGCGCAACGGCACACTGATGACCACTGGCTCAAATCACGGAGTCTACTGAAACGCTCGGGTGTGTATGTATCAGCGTCGCCGCGGCTAGAAGTGAATGACGAATCCGCCCATCAGGGTGAAGTTGTTCTGCGTCTGGCTGAAGAACTGGGTATGCAGCCAATCGCCCTCCAAACGCAGGGAAAGCCGCGGGTTAATGCGGTAATCCGCGCCGCCACCAGCTTGCACCGCGAAGGCGTTTTTGCTGTGACCGGCGGTTTGCGGCTGTTCGTGCGCCACCCCGATCAGGGCATGCGCCCACGGCTCCCAGCGGCGCTGCCGCCAGGCGATGCGCGGGCCACCGGTAAAGTTCGACAGTTTGACATGCTCGCGGTCGAAGATTTGGGGAGCGAACCCAATCAGCACGTTGCCTTCGACGCCCAGCCAATCATTGAGATAGTAGGAAATGGAGGTATTCACGCCGACCGCGCTGGCATTGAAAATGGTGGAACGAAAGCGCTCCCAGCTGGCACCGAGTCCGAGCTGCCAGCGATAGTCATCGCGGCTGCCATAAATGAATTTCGGGTCGGGCGCCGGCGCAGGGTTGCTGGGCAGGGCCGCGGAAGGGACTGCTGCCGGTGTGGCAAAGCTCGGATCGCTCAAGTTCGCTTCAGATAGCATGGTAATGCCAACGTTCGTTAAGTCGCCCGCATCGCGCATGGGCGAAACGGCCGCAAAGGGCGCTCTCGCGGACGCATTGTTAGTGACCGCTTGCAGCGGCATCCCCGCATCGAAGCCAGGCACCTGCTGCGCTTGGATCGCAGACACACTGCCCAAAAACAAAACCGCGCCAGCCAAAATTCGTCTCATCATCATTCCCCTCGGCGGGCCACTCACGCCAGGAATATGCCACACAGGTACGGTAAGCAAGAGGGAGGCCATTTGTCTATGCCCTTTCGCATAAATCGCGCGAAAGGCACAGGGGGCCTGGCGGTCCCGGCGCCCAAAAAAGTGCCAAGGGTATAAACCCCCGAAGGATTACCGGAGTTGCGGGCCATTAGCGCCCATGGCGGAGGTAATCGTCGGTTTTATTCAGCCAGTCTTGGCGCGGGGGATTGAAAACGTCCAGGTCCACGGTGTCTTCGAGCGCCCAGGCCTCGTGCGGCATGTTGGGTGGGATGCACAACACTTCGCCGGCGTTGACTACGATCTCTTTGCCATCGACGGCGAATTTCAGCGCGCCTTCGAGGACATAGGTGACCTGCTCATTCATATGGTGGTGCAGCGGCACGTGTCCGCCCTTTTTTATCAGCACGCGGGCCAGCATGATTTGCTCGCCGACGATCATTTCGCGGTCGATCTTGGGATTTAATTCCTCGCGGACCACCAGGTTCCAGGGAATATATTTGAGTTCGCCAGTGCTCATTTCGTTTCTCCGTAAAGTTTCGCGGCATTGTCGTGCAGATACAGATGCGCCAGTTCCAGGGCTTTTTCTTCGCTGAATGCGCCTTCGGAAACCAGTTCGGCGAGCGCGGCGGCCAGGGCCGTGCGCGAGGTGTAGTTGGCGATCCAGAAACTTTCTTCCGCGCCCAGCGCGTCGCTGAAGGGGAAGGCGTCGGTGGCGAACAGCATTTTGTCGGGAAAGAGCGTCAGCATCTGCTTCAAGACTTCTTTCATCTGCGAGGGATAGAGAATCTCGGATTGAAACGAAGTATCGAGGTAGACATTCTTCACCGCAGTGAGCAACGCGGCTTCCCGCTCATACGGCCAGCCGCCGTGGAGCAGCACGAATTTCACGTTTTTGTAGCGGGGATCGCGCAAGACGTTTTCCAGGTTCAAAACGTTGCCCTGCCGCAGGCTGAAATAATCGCCGATGCCCACGGCGCTGTGAAAATGCACGGGCAGATTGAGTTTTTCCGCCTGATTAATGAGCACGCGGAAAATGTAATCCTGAAAGACGCGGTATTCCTCGGAGCTGGGCACGCCGCCACCGCGATACTTGGCGTAAATTGCTTCGGCGGTGGCGCGGGGCGGATCCGTGAAATATAAGGTGCGAAAGTATGCGGCTTCAAACTTAATGGCCACTCCGCCGCGCAGCTTTTGATTGTCGGTCATGGTGCGACGCACAAACTCTTCGTAACCGGCGAGATCGGCGGGCAGACCAGCAACGCCTTCCAGTTTCTTGTAACGCCCCAGCATTTTTTCCTGCAGTGGGACGTACACGCCCATGTCCGGGGTGCTGGCGGTCTGCGCGGTGTTGTCAAAGGGATAGAAAAAGGAATCGACGAAGAATACCCAGTGAAAGCGCCGGGTGTCGAGATAAGCGGGCATCATGGCGCGATTCGCCAGGCA
>DATFYV010000074.1:0-7290 GCA_035314845.1 Candidatus Acidiferrum sp. | reverse complement strand
GCAGCCAGCAAATCGTGGCCCAGTTCCTCGTCAAGCGCGGTCCCGACGCCTGGAAAATCGCCTTCGTCGGCTGGGTGGGCACGCTCCTGGCCGGCACCCAGGTGATGAAGCTTCTGATGGAAGGCATTCACATGGTTTACGCCGACGAAGAAAAGCCCGGCTTCATCCGCAGGCAGCTTCGTGCGCTGCTGCTACTGTTGGTGACCATCGCTCCATTGCTGGCCGCCGCCATCATCGGCGTCTTTGGCCGCCCGCTGCGCCGCTGGTACGGCCGGGAATTTGGATACTCCGCTGCGCTGCAAGGAGTTTGGGGCGCATTTTTCCCCGCGGTCGCCATCCTGCTTGCGGCCGTGTCGCTCACCGTAATTTATCGCGTGGCCAGGCCCTACGACGAGAGCCTGCGCAAAGTGCTTCCCGGCGCATTGGTAGCCACATTGCTCTGGTGGCTTACGGATGTGCTCTTCGGTTTTTACGTGCGCCAAGTCCCCTACAGCGTGGTGTACGGCGGACTCGCGGCCGTAATCGGCCTGCTCATCTGGATGCAGGTCTCCACCGTCATCATTTTCCTGGGCGCTGCCTGGAACGCCGAAGGCGCCGAGGACCGGAAGAAACGTCACTCCTAACGGCATTCCCGCCGCCCACTTTGCCGATGGCAGGTGTCGCCTCCCGCCCCCGACGCATTGACAGTAAAATTAACGGCAGCGTATAGTCGCAAGACCATCGCACGAACGCCATCGAACGGCGCCATCGCAATGCGCCCCGGAAAATGGCGATTTGTGCCCCGCGCGGATGGCCATTCGAGTAGGGTAGTACCGGGGTCCAGCATGCCATTCCACCTGCCGCTCGGCTGCCATAGGCGAATCACGGTTTTGGCCGTGCTTTGCGCCTACTGGACCGGCGCAGCGCTGGCGCAAACGCCCCAGTCAGCTGATAGCGCCCAGAGCGCCCCAGCAAAGCCCGCACCTCCGGCCGAACAACCTCCCAAGAACGAGTCCCGTCCCAAGGACGAAGTCGCCACCCACGATTCTCCCGCTACCTTCAAAGTGCGCGTTAACCTCGTGCAAGTCCGCGTGGTGGTGCGCGACCCTGACGGCGGGATCGTTGCCAACCTGCACCGCGAAGACTTCCAGATCTTCGACAACAAAAAACCGCAGCTGCTCTCCACCTTCAACGTGGACACGCCAGAATCACGGGCCGCTGCGCTTACCGCTTCTGCGGACGCCAGTCCCGGGATCGCCTCGGAGGCAGAGAAGGCTACGCTGCTGGCCAAACTGCCGCAACGTTTTGTCGCCATGGTTTTCGATGATGTGCATCTTTCGATCGAGGATGCAGTCTTTGTGCGCACCCAAACCGCCAAGTTTTTTGAAGCTCTATCCCCGGCGGACCGCGTGGGCATCTACTCCACTTCCGGGCAAATCAAACAGGAATTTACCGACGACCGTGAGGTGTTACGCAAAACACTGCTGGGTATTCTGCCCCACTCCGTGACCGGCAACGGCTACCATGATTGCCCGGACGTCAGCTACTACCAGGCCGATCAGATTGAGAATTTTCGCAACAGCCAGGCTCTAGCTGTGGCCGCCGAAGATGCCATACAATGCGCCTTCAACGGCGACGAATCGAAACTGGGGATCGCCACTTCTTACGCCGAAGCCGCCGCCGTCCGCGCGCTCTCCGTGGGCGACACAGAGAGCACGTATACCTACAGTCATTTGAGCGAGATCGCCCGCCGCCTGGCGGGCATGCCGGGCGAGCGCGTCATGGTCTTCGTTTCGCCCGGATTTATTCCCAGCACTCTGCGCATCGAAATGAACGATCTCATCGACCGCGCTACCCACGCCAAGATCACCATCAACACTATTGATGCGCGCGGCCTGTACACTCCCGACCTGGGCGGCGACATCGCCGATCCGCCGCGGCTGAACGTCAAGACCGCGGGCGTAGAGGCCATGTATCGCACCCAAGCGCAGTTCGCCCAAGAGGAAGTGTTGCAGGACATGGCGCTGGGCACCGGTGGTACTTTCTTTCACAATCGCAACGATGTCGATGAGGGCCTGCGGCGCGCCGGGGCCGCTCCAGAGGTCACCTACTTACTGGGCTTTTCGCCGCAAAATCTCAAGCTGGACGGAAAGTTTCACGAGATTAAGGTGACGCTCACCAACAAGCGCAAAGCCAGCGTGCAAGCCCGCCGCGGCTACTACGCCCCGCGCACCATTCCCGATCCCGCGGAGGCCGCCAAGGCCGACATCGAGGAGGCCATTTTCTCGCAGGATGAAATCCGCGATATTCCCGTCGACCTCCAAACGCAGTTTTTCAAGAAAGACTCAAATGATGCGCGCATCGCCGTACTCACCCATTTCGATCTAAAAGGCGTACACTTCCGCAAGACCGATGGCCGAAACAACGATAATCTCACCATCGCCACTGCGATCTTCGATCAGAACGGTAATTTCGTTACCGGTGGCGAGAAGGTTCTGACCATGCAACTGCTGGACCAGACCTACGAGCGTCTCAAGGGGCCCGGTCTCACCGTCAAATCCAGTTTTGACGTGAAGCCCGGTAGTTACCTGGTACGCCAGGTGGTGCGCGACGGCGAAGGCGCGGAGATGGCCGCGCGCAATGGCGCGGTGGTGATTCCGTTTTAAGCGAGGGGCCAATGAAAATCCCATATTGTACGTCGCACCGGGTCCTGGTTTTCGCCGCCGTGCTTCTCCTATGCCTGGTGGCAGGCGGGAACAGCGCCGCGCAATCCTCCTCTCCTCCCCAAGCGAGCACCCCAGCGGCGTCCGCGCCTGCCGCTTCCTCGCCCGCGCCTCCAGGGCCGGCACTCCAGACCTCTACCGCCGTGATCCACTCGGAGACCCGGCTGGTCCTGGTCGACACCGTGGTTACCGACAAAAAAGGGAACTACGTTCGCGATCTTACGCAAAAGGATTTCAAAGTTTTCGAGGACAACAAAGAACAATCGCTGGTCAGTTTCTCCGCCGGTACCGACCAGACTATCCAGGCCAACGGCCAGCGCCGCTACCTAATTTTATTTTTTGACAATTCCACCATGGATGCTCCGGATCAAATCCAGGCGCGCGGCGCGGCGTCCAAATTCATCGACGCCAACGCCGACCCCAACCATCTCATGGCCGTTGTGGAGTTCGGCGGCGCGCTGCGCATCGCCCAGAATTTTACCGCCAATGCCGCGAATCTTCATGCCGCCGTTTCCGGCGTAAAAGGCTCCGCTGTAGATCCCAACGCCAACACCCAGCCGGTGACCATCGCTTCCACAGGAATTTCTTCCTTGAGTACCGCGGAGGCTGACTTTGGCGCGCGCTCCATGCTCTTGGCGGTGCGCAGCCTGGCGAAAAACTTGCGCAGCGTCCCGGGACGCAAAATGGTGGTTCTCTTTTCCGGCGGCTTCCCACTTACGGCGGAGAGTGAGTCGGAGCTGACCGCCACCATTGACGCCTGCAACAAGGCCAACGTGGCGATCTATGCCTTGGACGCACGCGGATTGGTGGCCACCGCGCCCGGCGGTAACGCCAGCAGCCAGCGACTTTCGCCCCAAGCGCCGCCGCAAGTATTGGCAGCGCCGCACGATTCTTTTTCGAGGGCGTCACGCGCAGGGGGGACCGCATCCGGTGATCAATCCCAAGATGCTCGTCCACGCCTGCTCTTGGCCAGCTATCCCGCCAGCGCGGCCGGCGACCCGCAAAAGCCGGGTGGCGGCGGTGGAGGGGGCCATCCCGGTGGCGGCGGTACGGGCGGTGGCACTGGCGGCGGTCATGGAGGCACCGGCGGTACTGGCGGAGGCACCGGTGGCGGTCGCGGCGGCACAGGTGGCACCGGCGCGGGCGGCGGCCGGACGGGTGGCGGAGCCCTTCCCGGTACCTACAATTCTCCTTACTCGGCTCCGCGCTCCATCGTTCCGCAAATTCCGCCCTCTACCGCTACCAACCAGCAGATTCTCGCCGCCCTCGCCGAGGGTACCGGCGGTTTCACCATTTTCAATACCAACGACCTTCTCGGTGGTCTCCAGCGCATCGGTAACGAGCAAACCGAATTTTATATTCTCGGCTACACTCCTCCGGATACTCCCGTGGGCAGTTGCCACACCCTGAAAGTGAAAGTGGGGCGCGGCGGCACGAACGTCCGTGCGCGCAGCGGCTATTGCAACGAGAATGTCGTCAACCCCCTCGAAGGCAAGCCGCTGGAAAAGCAACTCGAAGCGCGTGCCACTGGCACGCAAGACGGCTCCATCCACGGCACCCTGCAAGCTCCCTACTTTTATACCGGGCCCAACGTTGCGCGCGTGAACCTGGCCATGGAAATTCCCTCCGAGACCCTGCAGTTCAGCAAGGACAAGGGGAAGTACCACGCGAACATCAACGTTCTAGGCATCGCCTACAAGTCCGACGGCAGTATCGGTGCGCGTTTTAGCGACACCGTGAATCTTGATTTTGAGAAAGACGATCTGAAAGAGTTCACCAAAATTCCCTACCACTACGAAAATCAATTCGATTCCGCTCCCGGAACCTACAAGCTCACCATCATTTTCAGCGCCGGGGGCGACGCCTTCGGGAAATTTGAATCCCCCCTTCAAATCGAACCATTCGACGGAAAGCAATTAACCTTGAGCGGCGTAGCCCTCACTAACTCTGTGCAAGCCATCGGGCAAATCTCCACCGGTCTGGACGCCGTATTGCTCGAAGATCGTACTCCCCTGGTCGTAAAGGGCATGCAAATCATCCCCTCCGGCAGCAATCGTTTCAAGAAGACGGACAACGTCGTGCTCTACACTGAAGTGTACGACCCGCTGTTAACCTCCGAGAAGCCTCCCATCGTCGCCATCGGCTATGAAGTAAGTGATCGCGCTACTGGCAAGAAAGTCTTCTCGAGCGGAACGATTCGTGCCGACGAATTCATTCAAAAAGGCAGCCCCGTTGTCCCGGTGGGCTTAAGAGTGCCCATGAAGGACTTACCTGCCGGGACGTATCAGCTGGTCATGCAGGCCGTCGACTCGGCGAAAAATCAGACGCCCGGCCGCGGCATCCTCTTTCAAGTCACGGACTAACCGCAGCCCCTTGTAGCGTCGGCTTACAGCCCCGCCAAGGCGGGCTGGTCACCAACGAGTCCAACGTCGCGACCAACCAGCGAGGCGCTTGTACTTCTGTCGGCTGGACAGCGCTGGGCGCATTTAAGCTTACGGAACGCCGCATTCCCGCCCGCAACTTCCTGCCGGTGTTCGGGGTTATTCTGGGGGTGACCAAGAGTGTGCTATTCATGTCCATTGGCCGGAGAGTGTTATGAACCTGTCCCCGCGCCCCCCACGCGACCTTGATGCAACTCGTGCCCGAATTCGTCTAAATCTCAAGTCGTTCCTTGCCGTCTGGGTCTCAGTCGCCTGTCTTTGTTCCCTGGGCATTGACATCCCGTCGGCGGCCGCTGCGCCTGCCCCCAATTCAGCTGACAAGTCCAAAAAACTCAAGCAGGATTCCGCGCTAAAAGGCCTGCCGATAAGCGAACTTAGTACCGACGAAGCCGTCATGCATGCCTTGAACCGCCTGGCCTATGGGCCGCGTCCCGGCGACGTCGAGCGCATTAAGCAGATGGGCCTGGCGAAATGGATTGACCAGCAACTGAATCCCAATTCCATCGACGACAAGGCCTTGCAGGCTCGCCTGGAAAACTACCCGACCCTGGCGATGTCCACCACGCAACTCATTGCGGATTATCCGCAGCCCAAGCAGGCCGAGAAGCTGGCCGCCAAAGCACAAGCGCAAACCGCGCAGCAGACTCGTGCGGACGCCGCCGCGGCGATTGTCGCGACAGACAGTCAGAACGATCCGAATACGCCGCCCGCGAAAAGCAATCCCAACGCTCCCTCGCCCATGAAGGACGAGCCTGCGGTAACCGGCGGTTCGGAAAACATCGCCACCCGCGGCGGGGGAGGGAAGCGCGACGTGCTCGGCGGCGCCGATCCCAATGCCGTACCCAAAGCCATCGCCGACGACAGCAAGCGGCCCGCTCGCGTGGTCGAAGAACTGGCCATGGCCAAAGTCACCCGCGCCATCTACAGCGAGCGCCAATTGCAGCAAGTCCTCGACGACTTCTGGTTCAATCATTTCAACGTCTACGCCGGCAAGGGCGAGGACCGCTATTACCTCACCTCCTATGAGCGCGACGTCATCCAGCCGCACACCCTCGGCAAATTCAAAGACCTGGTGAACGCCTCGGCGCATAGTCCCGCCATGCTCTTTTACCTGGACAACTTTCTAAGCGCCGACCCCCGCGCCGCCGCCCGCCAAGCCGCCCAGCGCGCCGCCCGCCAGCAGGCTCGCTACGGCAGCTTTCCCCCCCGAAATCCCCCGAATCCTCAAGCGCAAAACAAAAAGAAACAGGAACGCGGGCTCAACGAAAATTATGGCCGCGAATTGATGGAACTACACACCCTCGGCGTCGACGGCGGGTACACACAGAAAGACGTCACCGAAGTCGCGCGCTGCTTCACCGGCTGGACCATCGAAAAGCCGCGCGAAAATCCCGCATTCAAATTTGATGAAAAGGTGCACGACCCCGATCCGAAGATCGTGCTCGGCAAAAAGATTCATGCCGGCGGCATGAAAGACGGCGAACAAGTCATCGACCTGCTAACGCATCACCCCAGCACCGCCAAATTCATCTCCACCGAACTGGCCCGCCGCTTCGTATCCGACGTGCCGCCGCCTGCACTGGTCGCCCGCATGTCGCAGACGTTCCTCTCCGAGGACGGCGACCTCCGCGCCGTGATGCACACCATGATTTATTCGCCGGAATTCTGGTCTCGCGAAACCTATCGCGCCAAAATAAAAACGCCCTACGAATTGGTGATTTCCGCCGTCCGCGCGTTAGGCACCGACGTCGACACGCCCATGCCGCTGGTGCAGTGGGTCAACCGCATCGGCGAGCCGCTCTACCAATGCCAGCCCCCCACCGGCTATTCCGACAAAGGCGAAGCCTGGGTCAACACCGGCGCGCTTCTCAATCGCCTGAATTTTTCGCTAACACTCGCCGGCAATAAAATCCGCGGTTCGCGCACCGACGTTACCTCCTTGCTAGGCATGGACGCCGGCTCCGAACCGAAAGTAGCGCTCACGCGTGCAGTAGAAGTTTTCTTAAGCGGCGCCGTCGCGCCCACCACCGTCGAGACGCTGGAAAAACAGCTCGACAGTCCCCAAGTCATTCAAGCCAAGCTCGACGATCCCACAAAGCAAACGGATCTAGGAGTAGTCACCGGCTTGGTGCTCGGTGCACCGGAAT
>DATFYV010000073.1:0-9069 GCA_035314845.1 Candidatus Acidiferrum sp. | reverse complement strand
GCGTCGAGCGTCGCTGGGTTGAGCTTCGCGGCGCATCCCGCGGCCTTGGCCATGGCTGTCAGTTTGATCTGCTCAGTCACAATTCCTCCACTATTAAGTTGATGCGACGACCCGACCGCTCGCGCTGCAACGACTAGGGCGTTGCCGCGCCCGTCTTGGATGCCGTTCCGTCGGAGCCGTCCACACAGCTCGGAGGAATCTCCGGCGGTGGAACGCAAGTATCTGGTAAAATGGAATTCGCTCGGAAGGGCAAAATCCCAGTCCTAGGACTAAAATATTTACCTTTATGTCAACAACGTCCCCCGCGCCGCTCTCTGACGAAGCCGTTCTCTCCGCACTCCGCGAATTTGGGCTCACCGCAACTTACAAACAAGTACAGCAGATTCAGCATTATATAAAGATTTTGCTGCAATGGAACGATAAAATCAATCTTACCGCCATTCGCGATCCGCGGGAGATACTATATCGTCATTTCTGCGAAAGCATGTATGCCACGGTGGCTGTGCCTGTGGAAAACGGTCGGCTCGCCGACGTTGGTTCGGGCGGCGGCTTTCCCGGCCTCCCCATGAAGATTATGCGTCCAGATCTGCAGCTTTTCTTGATCGAATCGAGCATCAAGAAGGCCACGTTCCTCGCGGAAGTCTCGCGGGATCTGGAGCTTACGGATGTTCGCGTGCTTGTGAATCGCTTCGAGGACGTGGGAGAAGACGTGGCGCCGCTCGATTACGCATGCTCGCGGGCCCTCGGCGAGTTCGGCCCCTTCCTGCAATGGGCTGGCTCGGAGGCCATTGCGGCGAAGACCGTGGTTCTGTGGATCGGCGGGCGGGACCTGGAAACGGTCCAAAAGATCGGGGGATGGGACTGGCGAGAGCCAGTGCCTGTGCCTCAGTCGCTGCGCCGATTGCTCCTGATCGGTACGAAGAAAATTCCGGTGGATGTCGGCGTAACGACCTAATAAATATAGACTTATCGGTTGACTTGCCGCAAACGCCATCTATATTTTTGTGTGTCCTTGTGTACGACGAAACCTCTGTCCCTGAGCAGTTCGCTTTCTCGCGCTTTAAGTCCAATTTAGAGGCAAAATCGCACGATCAGGACTTCTGTTTCACGTGGAACACTTGCGCCCCATCGACGGCTGGCGTGAGCCGACATTGGTTCCACGTGAAGTGGACAGATTATCTAATGCGCCCCCGAAATACCCGTGATTGGGGAGTGATGGCGATCGAACGTTCCACGTGGAACAAAATAGCGTGGTCCCTTGGTATGTCGAGGTTTCATCCGGTACAAGAAAATACAGCGCATCTCCAGTGCACTCGTGAATGTTCCACGTGGAACGTTCGCCCGATGGCTCGGAATGTTGATCAAGAAGGCGGCGTTGCGGCATTGTTCCACGTGGAACGTTTTAGGAAATCCACAGCTTTAGAGTGTTCCACGTGAAACAACTTGCATCGCGGTGCAACGTTTGTTACCTTGCAGCTGTCTGGAGTGTGGCTTGGCTCGTATTATTGCGGTTGCAAATCAAAAAGGTGGGGTTGGAAAAACCACTACAGCAGTGAATTTGGCGGCTTGCCTAGCCGCGGCGGAGCAGCCGACTCTTCTAGTTGACTGCGATTCCCAAGCCAACGCGACGTCCGCCATCGGTTTTGCCAAGGATCCTTCGCGCAGAACTCTTTACCACGCCCTGATTATGGGCGAACCCTTCGACAAACTGGTGCAAAAGTCGCAAGTCGAGGGCTTGGATGTCGTCCCCGCCGACAAAAACCTTGCTGGCGCTGCCGTAGAGCTGGTTACAGCGGAAAATCGCGAATACAAGCTGCAGGGCGCTCTCAGGGCGTTTCAGGACAAATATCGCTTTGTCGTGCTGGATTGCCCGCCGGCGCTCGATCTTCTCACGCTAAATGCGCTCGTGTCGGCCAGCGCAGTCCTGGTGCCGATCCAATGCGAATATCTCGCTCTAGAGGGCGTTTCCGAGTTACTAGATACGCTAATGCGCATTCGCCGCACTCTGAATCCGACGCTGGAGATCGAAGGCATCCTGTTGACGATGTACGATGAACGCACCTCGTTGTCACGCCAGGTAGCCACGGATCTCCGGAGTTTCTTCGGCACACAGGTGTTTCAAAGCGTTATCCCACGCAATGTGCGTCTGGCCGAAGCACCAAGTTTTGGTAAGCCTATTATTTTCTATGATATCCATAGTCGGGGCGCTGAAGGCTATACGCAGCTGGCCCAGGAGGTAATCGCTAATGCTGAGAAACGCGCTGGGACGGGGACTAGGAGCGCTCATTCGGGAGCCTGAAGCGCAGGCAGCCGTAGAGCCGGTTACACCGCAACCGCACGCAGTATCCACGGGTGGCGCAGCCGTCGCTCCGGCTAAGGAATGGGCGACAGGCGGACCTCATCAACTGGATATCGACCTCATCGACCCGAGCCCCTACCAACCGCGCACACGTTTCCGCGAGGAAGCTTTGGATGAACTGGCGCGCTCCATCCAATCGAGCGGCATAATCCAGCCCCTGGTTGTCCGGCCCATCGGCAATCGTTTTCAACTCATCGCTGGTGAACGGCGCTGGCGGGCGGCGCAACGCGCTGGCCTGAACAAGGTTTCCGTCATCGTTCGCAATGTGCCGGATGCTCTGGCGCTAGAAATGACCCTCGTTGAGAATATTCAGCGCGAGGATCTGAATGCCATTGAGGCCGCACGAGCATTTGAACGTTTGATGGACGAATTTCAGCTGACGCAAGAGACCGTGGCGGAACGAACCGGCAAAGACCGTACGACCGTTGCCAACTCCATTCGGCTGCTGAAACTGGAACCAACGATTCAGGACTGGATTGAAGAGGGAAAGCTCAGCGCTGGTCACGGCCGCGCGCTGTTGGCGGTCCCGGACTCTCAGCTGCGCATGCGCTACGCTCAGCGCGCCGCACGCGGCGGCTTGACCGTACGGCAGATCGAACGCCTGGCGTCGCGCCGCTCGCGCAACAGCAGCGGCGCTTCGAGCGAAGTACATGCGGACGCGAACATTCGCGCGGCGCTCGAAGAATTGCAGCGGCAATTGGGCACCAAGGTTTTGCTGCGTCAGAAAACAAAGCTGCGGCCGGGACAACTGGTTCTCGAGTATTACGACGATGCGCAACTGATGGGCATCTATGATCGCCTGATGAAATAGGGCATCCGAAAAAGACCGAAGCCAAGCTCCAGGTCGCCGGTAGCTTGCTTGCATTTCTCCCTGACTCGCTCACAGTGTAACCAGTCCGCAACCGCTGCACATTGCTGCGTTGACTTCGCTCCGCACGCGGCTAGAGTTAAGGGTGTGTTGCCGGGGGATTTTTTATGGCGTGGAGATGGCCGGGAAGTTCGAAAAGCGGTGCGAGCGATGAATGGACAGGATTTATCGATCAGGGCGTCACGATGGAAGGGACGCTGCAGGTCAAGGGCACATTCCGCATCGATGGCAATGTGAAGGGCAATATTATTTCCGAGCAGACGGTGATCCTTGGAGAAGGCGCCAAGGTCGAAGGACAAATCGAAGGAAATCACGTGGTCATTGCCGGCCGCTTTGACGGCGTTATTTTCGCCAAGGGCCGCGTGGAGATTCAGGCCAAGGGAGTGGTTACCGGCGAGGTGCATTCGCCGTGCATGGTGATTGATCCGGGCGGGATTTTCGATGGCCGCTGCCACATGCTTGGCTCTTCGGATTCGGCGTCGGCGCCGGTGACCATTCCCATTCGCGCAGCCGGCAACGGCTGAGATCGCTTTTTTCGGGGTTTCGGGTTGGCCAATTTCGCCGTAAGTTTCCACCCCGCAATGGCCGATTTAGGATTCCACGCTTGCGGGATGAGTCGCACCGGCAGCTTGCTCGGCCGCTTTGATGCCTGCCTGAATATTGGACTCCCAGTCGAGGTGCGGCACTTTGGAGGCTTCCGCAGCGCGATAGCAGCGCAAGGCATCTGCCGGTCTGCCGAGTTGCTTCAATGTCAGCCGTCCAGCCGCGAGCAACGCTAGAATGGATTGCCGCTCGGTCGGATGTGCGGTAGCCAATGCTTCGTACTCTGTAGCGGCTCGGTGGTAATCCTGGCGACTCTCCGCGATGCGACACAGTTCTAGCCAGGTTCCGGCAGGCATGCGATCTCCGCCGCCGTTGGTGTATTCCTCAAAGTCCTGCCAGGCAGCGTCGGCATCCTGAGCTTTCAGGTGCAACTGGCAAAGCTTCGCGGTCGCATCCCTATAGGCCTGCATATCGCCCTTACGCCAGTGGAGTTGCCGCAAGAGCGCAAAGCCGTCTGCGGCATCCGGCTTTGCCGCGACGTATTTTTCCAGAACAGAAATTCCTTCGTCTAGCTTCCCCTTCTCCAGTAGCTCGGTTCCTTGCACGACTGCAGGATCGGCAGTCCAGCCGATCTTGTCTTCGATCACCGCGTTAGCTTTCTGCTCTAGACCGGTACGAGCAATAACCAAGGCGCCTAAGGCTCCGAAGATAAATCCTCCGACATGGGCCCAGTGAGCTACGCCCGATGCTTGGCCGGAAAGCGTGCCGCCAAAGATTTCCATCAGCAGCCACATGGGCAGCAGCCAATAGGCCTCGACCTTAAATCGCAGACGGAACAGCAGCATGAACCAAAGCATTTCGATTTTAAGTTTCGGAAAGCGAACCAGGAAGGCGCCCATGAGTGCGGCGATGGCGCCCGAGGCTCCCAAGGTAGGCGCCCAGCTCGTGGGATAGAACATGGCATGGAAAAGAGTCGCGGCGATGCCTGCGAGGATATAAAAAGTCGGGTAGATGATGCGGCCCCAGCGGTCTTCCAGGATGAAGCCAGCCAACCAGAGGAACCACATATTGCCGATCAGATGGAGCCAACCGGCATGGAGGAACATACAGGTTAGGAAGGCGATGGCTCTCGGGTGCGCGGGTACAAAGGCGTAATTCTCAATGATCGAGCTCTTCTGGACGCTCTCGAAGCGAAGAGCGAGGGAATCCATCTCTGCCTGCAGTTGTCCGGAATCATCCATTAGCCGGATGCGCGCATCCCAAGCGTCCACCAGTTGGCGGTTGTTGGCTGACAGCTGATTCCACGCCGCTTCCGGAGCAGTGCTCTTGACTGCTTCGACGAATCTCGCGGCGTCCTCCGGCATCTTCAGCTCCGGGTGCATGGCCGCCAGCAGCAACAGGTGGGTGCGCGCTTCAACCCGTTCGGGCTCCTGCGCTTCGATTTGCCAGTGAGTACCGAGGAAGATGAGGATGTTCAGCGCGATGAGTGCGAAGGTGATCACCGGCCAGCGGCGGCCCTCCATATTTTCGTGGCGCAACGGAATCAACATGGGGGCCCCTTTCGACCGAGTGAGAGAGAGGGATAGCTGAAGCAAGGGTAGCGAAAAAACGCCTGGAGATAACTGGCCGAAGGGACAGTCGATGACCAAGTGATAAACGTGCCGCTTGTTTTATACGAGACCTTAGAACTCTAACGCGGAAGATCGCGCCTTCCGGAACGCTTCTCTGAACGGCGATCTTCCCGATTGGGTTGACAGCGAGAGTAGTGGCATCTATCGTTCGAGAGAGTCGCAGATGGGGGATGGTGGATGAAGATTCTGGTGGTCGGCGGAGGGGGACGCGAACACGCGCTGGTCTGGAAATTGCGCCAGAGTCCGCGCGTAGAGAAAATCTGGTGCGCCCCAGGGAACGGCGGCATCGCCGCGGAAGCCGAGTGCGTGGGGATCGACGCGGGAAGCGTTTCGGCGCTGGTGGAACTTGCCGAGAAGCTGCAGCCGGATCTCACCGTAATTGGGCCGGAACTGCCCTTGGTCAACGGCGTCAGCGACGTGTTTCACCAGCGAAAATGGGCGATTGTGGCTCCTTCCGCGCAAGCCGCGCAGCTCGAAGGCAGCAAAATCTTCTCGAAGCAATTCATGGAGCGCCACGGGCTGCCCACAGCGCGCCGCTATGGAACGTACCAGCAAGCCAGCCAAGCGTACGCTGCGCTGGATGGAGTTCGCTGGCCACTGGTGATCAAGGCGGATGGCCTGTGTGCCGGCAAAGGTGTTCTGGTCGCGAAAGACAAAGAGGAAGCGCGTGATTTTATCGAGCGCTCATTGGAGAAGCGCGAGCTTGGCCCAGGAGGTCAACGCCTGCTCTTTGAAGAAGCGTTGGAGGGCGAGGAACTCTCATTCATTTTGCTGACCGATGCGCGCAGCTATGCCGCACTTGTTCCGACCAGGGATCACAAGCGCGCATTCGATGGCGATCAGGGACCCAACACTGGCGGCATGGGGGCGTACTCGACGGATGATTTGCTGCCGGCTGCGCTGCGCGAAACCATTCTCTCCACCATCGTCGAACCCGTCATGCATGGGCTGGCCGCAGACGGCATCCGTTATCAGGGATTTCTCTATATTGGGTTGATGCTGACCAAGTCCGGCCCGAAAATTCTGGAATTCAACTGTCGCCTCGGAGATCCGGAGGCCCAGGCGATATTGGCGCGTGCGGATTTCGATCTCGCGGAGGTGCTTGCAGATGTTGCTGCGGGGCGCCTCCAGGCGGGAAAGCTGAAATGGCGGCCAGGAGCCAGTGCGTGCTTGGTCCTGGCTTCGGGCGGCTACCCAGGCAAATTCGCGACCGGGAAGCGCATCGAAGGACTCGCTGCCGCCGAGCGCATTCCCGGCGTGAAGGTCTTGCACGCGGGGACGATCCGCCAAACGGGCGCGAGCGACGGCGTGGAAATTATCACCAGCGGGGGCCGCGTGTTAGGCGTGACCGCGACCGGATCCAACCTCGACGCCGCGCTGGCGTCAGCCTACCAGGGTGCGGCGGAAATTCATTTTGACGGCATGCACTACCGCAAAGATATCGGCGGCCACGCCGCAGCGCTGCGTGGCGGTGCGGCAGTCTAGGAGGCCCATCAGGCCAAGGCGCTAAAGCTGTTTCGCGAAAGTCCGCTTCGCGATCATTGCGGTTTTGGTTTGCGGCGCAGCGACGGCGCTTCCGGTGGCTGATTTTTGTCCGGCAGAGCAGTTTCGATGGGCTCGTCCGGCGCCACGATCCATTGAAAACCTTCTTGTTCGCCAATCGTGCCGAGCGCGAAGCGCGCATTGCCGGCAATCAGCGGAACCAGAGCGCGCAGCAAATCCGTGGAATCCGCGTCGGCAGCTTTGTGCGCTTCGCCCTTGTCGATTTGCGCCAGCACTTTTGCAAAGCGGGGATCGGCGGCGCGCAATCGGGCGATACGCGGATCATCCCTCACAATCAGAGCGTTTAAATCCGCGCCCTCCAAGCCCTCGGGATAACGCGTTTCCACCAGCCTGCGCGGCGATTTCTTGCCTTCCGGGGGGTACAGCTGATTGAAGCGCGGGCGCAGAATATGCGTCTGCCAATAATCCTTGCCGCGCGCGCCCAACTCTTCCTGCTCGATGCGGTAGTCTACCTGCCAGACCTCCGGGCCGTAATCTTTCGCGAATCCAATAATGATGACCTCGAAGATCGGCTCTTCAGGCTGCAAAGTCAGCTTGTTGTGCAGTTGCGAGACGAGTGGCCGCAGACGTTCCAGGAAGCCCACGCCAATACTTTCCAGGTCCGGTTCGGCATCATCCGGATAGGACTGATAGCGCGAGTCTCCTTTGGCGATGCGTTCGAAGTTGTGATCCAAGCGCACCGGTTTGGGATTTGAGGAGACTTGCCATTCCGCAGCCCCAAACAGCACGCCAACGTGGGTGCTGTCGAGACTCAACACGCGCGGCGGATGGGAATTGGTTTCGACGGGATGATCAATCACCGCGAAGGAAATCAATTCCCGCGAGACATCGATTTCCACGCGCCCGCCCGCCAGGTTGGCCACCACCTCGTTCTCAAGTGCCTGTTGCGCGCGGCAGCGTACCGGCCAGAGGCTTAGCAGTACGACGAAGAGCAACCTCACCGTTGCCGGAACCACGGCTACCGCTCTCGCTGGTTTACGCATGGTCTCGCCGCCAACCCGCAATCTCGGCCTCGAGCGGCTGAATCTCGTAATCCATCGCCTTATTGTAGGCGCACGCGGCTACTTTGAGTAAACTGGTAGATGTCCGCACGATTGCGGCAGGGGAACTTTCCGGTGAGAACGCAGCACGGCTGCGCATCATCATTTGTATAACGGATAAAGGATATGAGAAAAGCAAAAAGCATCAAGCACAATGGCAAGACCTTGAGCGACATTTTGGCAGCTCACGAACTATTTTTTCGGGGTCAAGAAGGCGGGGTGCGCGCCGACCTTACCGGCGCGGACCTTTCCGCTGCCGACCTGCAGGGCGTAAATTTCACGGGAGCGATTCTGCGCAACGCTAATCTCGAAGGCGCCAATCTGCGCAAAGCGAAGCTGGCCTCCGCGGATTTATCCGGAGCCAATCTCCGCAAGGCGGAGTTGCGCAACACGGATATGACCGAAGCCATCCTGCCCGGCGCGGATTTGTCTGAAGCGCAAGCCAGTGGCGTGGAATTTTTCCGCTGCGATCTTTCCGGCGTGAATTTCCAGCGTGCACAACTGCGCAACATCAATCTGCGCCAGGCGATTGTCAACGGTGCGCGCTTCAGCGGCGCGGATATGGGCATCGCCATTCTGCGCGAGACGGATTTGACGGGCGCGGACCTGAGCGGCGTGGACCTGAGCACCGCGTTGCTGCCGAAGGGCTACGCGCTTGCGCACACGGCGAAGTAACCATCGCGATGGGAAGCGGGTACTGGGCGCAGGCTGGACTTTCGCGAATGACACCGTTCATGACAGGCAACGCCTCGTCATGGTAGCCTCGCGTTTAGCGGTTCGACGATTCCCTTCCTAGAAAACCGTGGCCACACCAACCGTACAACTCGACCGCAGCGCGGTGCGCCAGCGCGTGTTGGAGGTGCTGCGCGAACTGCTGGTGGAATTGGGCAGCACCGGAGCGCTTCCGCGGCTCAGCGCCACTTCGCAACTCGATGCCGATCTCGGCATGGGCAGCCTGGAACGCGTGGAACTGCTCGCACGCATCGAAACGACATTCGGCGTGCGCCTTGCGGATCGCGTGGTCGCCGAAGCCAATACTCCCGATGATTTAGCGGCCGCTATTTT
>DATFYV010000072.1:0-6731 GCA_035314845.1 Candidatus Acidiferrum sp. | reverse complement strand
GCATCCATGGAGAGAGTGCGAATGGTATTGATGCTCAGCTGGTCCAGGTTTGGCTCTAGTTTCGGCTGGCTCACGATTGCTCCTGTTGTCGGGCGGATGGGCGCCCGTGGGGATTGCGGCTTTTAGATGCTCCACCCGACTGGGCGGATGGTGGAATCTTACGCCAAGTCGGAGTTGCTTGCCGAGCCCGACCGATTCACGGAAGCTGCAGGCGCGGGAATTCTTGTGAGGTATAGCACAGGTGGGGTGAAAAGAGTATGACAAGGTTATGGAGCAGAAATTGCTCTGCAATTTCGGCATGGAAGCGGTTTGTAGTTTAGTTGGGCAAGCGCGGCTGGTCTGCAGTTGACGCGCTACGTACCGCAACTTACAATCCGCGCGGTTTCCGGCTTACGGGAAGGCACCTATGGCGAAACTCCGGGCGGCAGCATTTTTTGGGGCGTTGATGCTGGGAAGAATAGTTCTTGTGGCCGTGCTTTGTGCGGGGAGGGCAGTTGCGCAGACCGGCGACTCCCAGCCCAATTCCCTTGAAGTGTCGCAGGCGCTGGCGCAGGGCGACGCATTTATGGCGGAGAAAGTGTATGACAAGGCTTTGGACGCCTATCACCACGCGGACAAGCTTTCCCACCACACCTGCGCCGTGTGTTTGCTGCGCATCGTGAGTATCGAGCGCAAAGCCGGCGACTTTGACGGCGCATTGGATACCGCGAAGAAAGCGGTCGCCGCTGCGGGCGACAATAAAATATTGGCGGCGCAGGCGCATCTGGTGCGCGGGTCGCTGTTTATCGCCATGGCCAGCAAGCCGGGGGACAAGAAATTGCGCGAGGCGGAGGAAGAGTTTCGCGCGGCGTTGGCCTTGGCACCGGGGCAATCCATAGGGCACCGCAATTTAGGGATCGCCTTGATCAAGCAGGGGCGCGACGCGGAAGGCATCGCGGAATTGAATCTGTTTATCGCCGCGCCGGGAAACAGCACCAAGTCCGTGGAGGAGGCGCGGGCGATCATCGCCAATCCGGTTCGCGCGCGCGAGCCTTATGCGCCGGACTTCGCCTTTACGTCTCTGGAAGGGACGCACGTTTCGAACGCCGCGCTGCAGGGCAAGGTGGTCCTGCTGGATTTTTGGGCCACGTGGTGCCCGCCGTGCCGTGAATCCGTGCCGGTGATCGCGGGCCTGCATAAGAAGTACGCGGACAAAGCGTTTGAGATTGTGGGCATCAGCGCGGATGGCGATGAAGATACGCTAAAGACATTTGTGGAGAGGAATCGCATGACCTGGACGGAGTATCTGGATTTGTCCGGGTCGGTGGGCTACACATTCGATGTGGATTCCTACCCGACGTATATTGTGGTGGATAAGGAAGGCGTGGTGCGCTACCGGCAGTCGGGATTTGGGCCAGCGGTGGCGGGCGAACTGGAAGATGTCATTAATAAGGCGCTGAAGAAGCCGTTTTCTCCCGCGCTCGTCCCGGGAACCGCTCCGGCTGCGTCCGCAACCGCAACCGCGCCAGCGCCCGCGATGGTGGCTGGTGGCTCGCCAACAAGAGTTTCGGGTGCAACGGTTTCGGTCAGTTCGAGCGCTTCCGTTCTGGCTGCGAAGGCGGCGGATGCCACTTCCGGAGGCGTCTATCACAACGGGACGCTGGGATTCTCTTATCCTTATCCCAGCGGTTGGACGGTGGCCAGTCCGGAGACGATCCGCAACGCCAACGCCTCCATGAAACAGATGGACACCTCAGGCCCAGCGCCGCAGGCAGGGAACGCCGCCGCCAACCTCTCCGAGCTGATTTTCTACGCCTACGGACCAGGCACACAAAACTCCGGAAGCTTTCGCGCCGTGCCTTCCGTGCGCATCACTTCGCTCGAATCCTTTGGCGCCATGCTGACCATGGAAGTAATGAAAAGGAACGCTGGGGCGCAGGAAAATTTGGGCATGAAGGCCATTCGCGGGCCCGAAAGATTCACCGTCAGCGATCAGGATCTATACCGCATGGACTTTGAAGATCCGCGCGAAGGACAAAGCTGGGTGTCGATGATTCAGACGGTCGTCTACGACCATGTATTGACCATAGAGATTTTGGCGAGCAGCCCGGCGCAACTGGAGTTGCTGGTTTCCACTGTGAAATACAGCATCTTTGCCGACGCTGATAAGAAATAGGGCGTTCGGCCGGTTCCCGCCCCAAGCGGACGATTTTTGGGATGCGCCGCGCGCCGACAGCTCTCGGCGACGGAATGCCAATCTAGAGCAATCCCAGATGGTCTGGATACTTGGCTTGCAAAGAGCTGACTAAAACTTCAAATTCCGGAAGGGTGTGCAGATTTTGCAGACAAGCGTCCCTTAGAAAAAATGGCCAGCAGGCAAATCCGCTGCTCACACTCCGCTCCAGCCATGCAAAGGCCGCTTCACGCCGCTCCAACACTGCAAGGATGCAGGCGATTTGATAGTAAGTGTGATGGGCGTGTCCAAATGATTTTGCACTGCCGCAGGCGCGAGCCAGGCAGTCCAGTGCCGATTCAGCCTTCCCTGTCAAAGCATAGTAGACGCCCTGCAGACTGACGATCAACGGATCTTCAGGCAAAAGCTGGGCGCTTTCATCGAGCAGAGCCTTCGCCTCTTGCCAATCTCCGGTCATGATGGCCAGCTGCGGCGCAAAATAAGCCGGATACTTGTTTCTGGGGCTCTCGGCGCGCCACGCTTGGATCCTTTCCCTCGCCAGGTCGAACTCCAGGTTCCAGATGTGCACCTGTACGATACTGTGGCTGATCGCTCTGTTCGGCTGGAACGGCCGCCCCCGCTCATACATTTCACGGGCATGATCGAGTAGTCCGATGTGCGCCAGAATTGTGCCCAGACGGTTGTACGCATGAGGCAGATTCTTCTGCAACGCCAGGGCCCGTCGCAGTTCGGCAATCGCTGCAAGGTGCTGAAAGTTTTTCGATGGTCCCCAAAGCAGAAACGCATTAGCGACGTGCGCTTCGGGCAAATCCGGATCGACTTCCAGTGCGCGGCGGCAGTGAAACTCCGCCTTTTCGAGCCATATGCTGGCAGGGTCGAGTTCAAAGTGGCGCATCGCGCACACCAGCGACAACGTTGCGTGAGCAAGGGGAAAATCCGGATCGCGTGTGAGCGCGTTGCTGAGGTGCTGGGCCGATTCCTCTAGGAGCGCGGGATCGCCGGAGGAACTAAGCCGGTAGCCGCGCATGAATTGCGCATAAGCGAGCGGATCCCGGCTATACCTCGCGCGGCTTTGCGCCGCCGCGGGGTGCAATGGCCGGTTCAATGCGCTCGCGATTTGCTTGGCGATCTCATCTTCAAGTTCGGGCAGATGCCGAAGGTCGAGATCGCAATGCCGTTTGAAGATCGCTTCCGGCGAGTGGGTGTCCAGCATCTCCAACGAAAGCCGCCATTGTCCCTTCAGCTCGCGGATGGCTCCGTGGACAACGAAGCGAACCCCGAGGCGCGCGCCCACATCCGATGCCGACATTTCGACCGGAAGGTTCAATATTGCGGAGGTGGGCAGAACATCCACGCCCTGTAGATTTCCGAGGCGCGAAACCAGAGCGTCGGCAAACCCCAGGCACACGCCCTCGACGTCCGGAATGTTCCCGACCAGCAACATTGGCAGCACCGCCAGTGACGCGCGCTCGCCCAGCAAAGAAGCCATCTCGCCGCGGGCCCCGCCTGTCGCACTCAGTTCAAAATCGGATTGCGGGAATCGGGCATCAATGACGCGTACCGGCCCGATGAACCGATACCCTTTGCCAACGATGGTTTCCACGAAGCGCGGATTGGCGGAGCTGTCGCCCAGCGCGGCCCGGATCTTGCGCACGATGTTATTGACGCTGGGCTCGGCATCGATAAAAAGATCGGAACGCCAAAGTCTGGCAATGATATCTCTGCGCGAGACGAGCTGCTCTCGCCGAGAGACCAGAAAGACCAACAGCTCCATGGGTTTCTTTTCGAGCTTCACGCGTCGTCCGCGGCGGCGAAGCTCGTACCGTCCGAGGTCGAGTTCGACATCATCCGCCCGTCGTTGCGCACTCTGCATCGAAGGTCTCTCGCGAGTCATTATCCTATCAATTCAGCAGTTTACGGCGATATACGAAAGTTATGGAAACATTACCTGATCGCGCTTGAAACCTCCTTCTGGTTCGGCGAATATTCTGGCCGAACGAATATCCAACCACGGAGGTGGTGCTATGAAACGCAACGTGTATCTCGCGGGTGCCCTATTCGCAGTGCTATGCGGGTTAGGAGTGGTCTTTGGCGGTGACGCTCAGACTGCTTCTTCTGAAAAACATGTATTCACGCCGGACGCCATCCCTTACGGGCCCGCTCCGGCGTTCGTGGCTCCCGGCGCGCAGGTCGCGGTACTCGAGGGCAACCCTAGCGCCTCCAGCGGAGATTACACGGTGCGGTTGAGGATGCCGGACGGGTATCGCATCGCGCCGCATTGGCATCCCAAACGCGAAAACGTCACCGTGTTGTCCGGTATCTTCAAAGTCGGCATGGGCGATCAGTTTGATGAGAGCAAGATGGGAGCTTTTCCGGCGGGCAGTTTTGCGTTTCTCGATCCGGACATGCATCACTACGCGATGGCCAGCGGAGAGGTCGTGGTGCAGGTCCACGGCGAATCTCCCTTGCAGTTTAACTACGTTAATCCCAACGACGATCCGAGCCGCAGGAAATAATTAGCGCAGTGTCCTGCAGCGGTTTGCGTGCGGTGGTTACTGTCTGGAAATGGATGAGCCAGCACGCGAACTAGATTTTAAGCATGGTCTCAAGAACATAGAAGGGAAGCAATGGTGCGGCTGGTCGGACTCGAACCGACAACGGGGAAAACCCCAGCGGATTTTAAGCCCGCCGCGTATGCCAATTTCGCCACAGCCGCACCGGGTGTGTACGCGGCTTAAGAAGGATAACATGGGCTTTCCGCGTTGCCCGAACTAAATGGCTGGCGAACTGAGCCATCACTGTGAACCAAGATATGGCAATGGTGTTTTTTGCGCCCCAGGGCTATCGTTCTTGAGGACGGAAGATTTGCATGCCGATTCTGATTGTACGGCTGGGCTCGCGGCGAGTGGCGAATGAGGGCTTGCGCATCGGCACGGTGCGCCGCCCGCCGCGGGGTGTGCCAAAGTCGCAGTTTGCGAAGCGGGATTTTTACGATGTGTGGCTGCCCAGCCTCTCGCCCAGCATGGAACTGGTGAAGGAAGCAAAATCTGCGCACGACGATAAGTCGTGGAACGCTTTCACACGCAAATTTCGCTCCGAAATGAAAGAGCCGGACGCCGCGCGACTACTCGATCTATTCGCCGCGCTTTCCCATACCGCGAGTTTTTCCCTGGGCTGCTATTGCGAAAACGAACAGCGCTGCCACCGTTCGATCTTGCGGCAGTTGCTTGCGGAACGGGGCGCGAGCCTCCGCGAGCTCAGATCCTAGGGCATTTGGCGCGGCCACTGTTGAACTCTCCGCGCCCCTCTGAATCTCTGCTGATCTCCGCGATAAATCCTTTGGCTTTAGTGGTTGAAGATGTTTGAAAAGAAAAAGCAGGGCTGCAAAGCCCTGCTTTTCATCCATACCAAGCGTTGTTGCAACCTTTAAGCCGTTGCGGATCGCCCGGCCACAAAATGATAGAGGATGGAAATCACCGCCAAGACCAGCAGAATATGCACAAATCCCACCGTCACATGGAAGGCGAAAAAGCCCAGCAGCCACATCAACAACAGAACCGCGCCAATAATTCCCCACATACTCGTTTCCTCCTGGTTTCGAAAGGATCGAAGATTTCCGCCACGGTTTCTTAACGCGTTCACTGGCGGCACGCTCCCATTTAGAACTTCTCCGCTCGCGCGGTCGATAGGGGCAACCCGTTATGCACTCGGGGAACTCCCTGTAGTGGGGCTCCAACGGCTTAAACGGTAGGTGGCGCCGGGGCTGGTGGACGCGGGAGCGGTTTCGATTGCTCTGCGATTGAGGGTGTGGGCGGCAGCGTATAGAAACGGGGTGCCTGTGCCGACGGCAACCGCGCCTCAAGAATTCTCGCCCTTTCCCGAGACGTTCCTCTACAATTCTCCTCGATAAATGGTGCCCGAGCCCTTACGCAGCGCATCCGTTGGAGGAAATCGTGGCGAGCAATGACGAATTCGACCTGATCGTTATCGGCTGTGGCCCCGCAGGCGAGAAAGCCGGCGCGCAGGCGGCATATTTCGGCAAGCGCGTGGCAGTGATCGAACGCGCCGAGCATATGGGCGGCAGCTGCATCAACACGGGGACGGTACCCAGCAAGACGCTGCGCGAATCGGCGCTGTATTTTTCCGGGTTGAAGCAGCGCGGGCTGTACGGCATAGATTATTCGCTGAAAGAAAATCTCACCGTGCATGACTTCATGCACCACGAGCGCGAAGTCGTGGACATGGAGCGGGCGCGAATCCTGAAAAATCTAGAGCTGCACCACATCGAACTGGTGCGCGGGCAGGCGGAGTTCGAAGACGCGCATACCGTTTCCGTGACTAACGGCGCGAACACGCGTAAGCTGCGCGGCGAGATTATTTTGATTTCCACCGGTTCGCGGCCTAATCGTCCCGCGGAGATCAGCTTCGACGATGTGCACACCTTCGATTCCGATACTTTCTTGCAGATGGACCGCATCCCCAAGAGTCTGGCCGTGATCGGCGGCGGCGTGATTGGCTGCGAGTATGCGTCCATTTTTGAAGCCCTGGGCTCGGAAGT
>DATFYV010000071.1:0-3635 GCA_035314845.1 Candidatus Acidiferrum sp. | reverse complement strand
CCGGCGAGAAGTCTTCCAGTTGTAAAAAGAAATCCGCGGCCATTTCCATGGCCTTCTTGGGCACCAGGCCGACAATTTCGCTGCCCGCGGGCATGACGCCGTAGCGCGCGGCTTCGCGTTTCACCATTTCGTAGACGCGATGCATGGGCGTCTGCTCAAAATCCGTCAGGTTAATCGACACCTGCGCCAGATTGCGCGCTTTCAGCTCCACGCCCATGGATTTCACATAGCGCAGTCCGCCCGAAGAAAAGCGAATCGCCTTGGCAATCTTATTTGCGATGCCCACGTCGGAAGTATTCAAGTTGACGTTGTACGCCACCAGAAATTTCCGCGCGCCTACCACGGTCACGCCCGCGGTGGGATGCAATTTCGGCTCGCCGACGTCGGGCTGGCGGTCGTGATTATTTTTCAGCTGCTCACGCAAGCCTTCAAACTGCCCCCGCCGCACATTTTCCAGGTTCACGCGGTCCGGCCGCGTCGCCGCAGCTTCGTAGAAAAACACCGGTATGCGATAGCGTTTCCACAGTTCCTCGCCCGTCCGTCGCGCCAGCGCAACGCAATCCTCCAGCGCCACACCTTCAATCGGAATGAAGGGAATCACGTCCGTCGCACCCACCCGCGGATGCGCCCCCGAATGTTCGTTCAGGTCGATCAACTGCATCGCTTTCCCCGCGCCCAGAATCGCCGCTTCCGCCACGGCATCCGGTTCTCCGGCCATGGTCACCACGCAGCGGTGATGATCCGCATCCATCTCGCGCCCCAAAATGTACACGCCCGGGACTGCGCTCATGACGCCGACGATGGCGTCCACCTTTGCAGGGTCGCGCCCTTCGGAAAAATTCGGCACGCATTCGATTAATCGGGTCATAGGTATTCGTGTGGGTTCGTAGTCTCTTCATCCTTGAATTGTGCGGATTTATTCGCTCGCGTGAATCACGCGCCCGCGCTTAAAAGTCAGCACGCAAGTGTTCACTCCAAAATAATAGGGAATTTCGCGGTAATCCGCCACATCGAACGCCGCAAAGTCTGCCTGCTTGCCGACGTCCAGTGAACCAATCCTATTTTCGCGCCGCAGCGCGTAGGCACCGTTGATCGTGGCGGCCGCGATGGCTTCCGCTGGAGTCATGCGCAATTGCGTGCACGCCAGCGACAGAATCATCGGCATGCTCACGGTGGGACTGGTTCCCGGGTTGTAATCGGTGGCCAGCGCCACAATGGCCCCCGCATCAATTAATGCGCGGGCCGGAGCGTATTTCTTCAGTCCCAAATGAAAATCGCAGCCCGGCAATAGTGTGGCCACCGTCTCTGACTTGCCTAGCGCTCGAATATCAGTGGCATTCACTTGCTCCAGGTGATCGCAACTGGCCGCTCCCAGTTCTACCGCCAACTGCGTCGCGCCGGTGCGAGAAAGTTGCTCCGCGTGGATGCGCGGCATCAGGCCCAGATCCATGCCCGCTTGCAAGACGCACCGCGATTGGTCGCGCGTAAAGGCGCCGCGATCGCAGAACACATCGCAAAACTCGGCCAACCCCGCCGCTACCACTTGCGGCAGCAATTTCTCCGTCAACAATTCGATATAGCGCTCCGCACCATCGCTCTTCGCTCGGTATTCGGCGGGGACCACATGCGCGCCCAGAAACGTAGAAGCAATTTCGACCGGCTGTTCCGCGCCGAGGCTTTGATGCAATTTCAGAATTTTCAGCTCGCTGGCAACGTCCAGTCCGTAACCGCTCTTGGCTTCAATGGTAGTGGTTCCATAGGCTGCGAACCGTGCCAGCGCGGCCGTCGCCCGCGTTTTCAGCGCGTTCTCCGTTGCCGTGCGCAGTTTCTTTACGGAATTGAGAATGCCACCGTCTTTGCGGGCGATTTCTTCATAACTGGCTCCGGCAATTTTGAGTTCGTATTCCTCGGCCCGGCTGGCAGCGTGTATCAGGTGGGTGTGGGAATCCACGAATCCGGGCAGCACGACGCATCCACCCAGATCAATTTTTTCCGCTTTCCTGGATTCACGCAGGGCCTCAACTTTCGCTCGCGTGCCGACCGCTGCGATAAAGCCGTCGCGCATCAGCAAGGCCCCATCTCTGACAATTCCTAGGGCGGAAAGCGAATTACCTCGCCGCGGACCGCGTCCACGCAAGGTGAGCAGCTGAGAAGCACCGGTCATGAGCAGTGCGTAGCTCACGCGTGGTCGGATCGGCGGCGGCTACGCTGGCTGGTCAAGCTTGCGGCTCCATCGGAATCTTCACGTCATGCGTTTTGGCAAAGGTTTTGGCCTCGTCGTACCCGGCATCGACGTGGCGGATGACGCCCATGCCGGGATCGTTGGTCAGTACGCGTTCGATGCGGGTGGCCATTTCTTTGGTGCCGTCGGCGACAGTCACTTGGCCAGCATGCTGCGAGTAGCCGATTCCTACGCCGCCGCCATTGTGGATCGAAACCCACGAAGCGCCACTGGCAGTATTTATCAGCGCGTTGAGTAAGGGCCAATCGGCGATGGCATCGGAGCCATCGAGCATCGCTTCGGTTTCGCGGTACGGGGACGCCACCGACCCGCAATCCAGATGATCCCGGCCAATCACAACCGGCGCCTTCAGCTCGCCGCGCGCCACCAGATCATTCAGTGCCAGGCCAAACTTGTCGCGCTCGCCGTATCCCAGCCAGCAGATTCGCGACGGCAAGCCTTGAAATTTCACACGCTTCTGCGCCAACTCAATCCAGCGCGCCAGGTGCGCATCCTGCGGGAACATTTCGAGCACCAGTTGATCGGTGCGCGCAATGTCCGAAGGCTCCCCGGAAAGCGCCGCCCAGCGGAATGGTCCTTTGCCCTCGCAGAACAGTGGCCGGATATACGCCGGCACAAATCCCGGAAAGTCGTAAGCGTTCTTGACGCCCTGCTCAAAGGCAAAGGTCCGAATATTGTTTCCATAATCGAACGTAACGCTACCCAGTTTCTGCAGCGCTAGCATGCCTTCCACATGCGCCGCCATCGCCGCCATGGAATGCTTCTTGTACTCGTCAGGATTCGTCCGCCGCAACTCCAGCGCCGCTTCCAGCGTCATCCCATTCGGCACATACCCGCCGATGGGGTCGTGCGCCGAAGTTTGATCCGTGAGCACATCCGGCACCACGCCTCGCTTCGCCATCGCCGGAATCAAGTCCGCGCAATTGCCCACCAATCCCACGGAGGTCGCTTCGCCCTTGCGCACCGCATTTTTCAAAATGCGCAGCGCTTCATCCAAATCATTCACCATCACATCGCAGTACCCGGTCTTTACCCGCCGCTTGATGCGCTCGGCATCCACATCAATGCCCAGAAACGCCGCGCCATTCATCGTGGCGGCCAGCGGCTGCGCTCCGCCCATTCCCCCCATCCCGCCGGTGACTACCAGCTTGCCCGTCAGGTCCCCACCAAAATGTTTGCGCGCGCAGGCCGCAAAGGTTTCGTACGTCCCCTGCAAAATCCCCTGCGTCCCGATATAAATCCAGCTCCCCGCGGTCATCTGTCCGTACATCATCAACCCGGCGCGGTCCAGTTCGCGGAACTTGTCCCAATTGTTGGCATAGCCCACCAGGTTGGAATTGCACAGCAATACGCGTGGCGCATATTCATGCGTGCGAAAAATTCCCACGGGCTT
>DATFYV010000070.1:0-5638 GCA_035314845.1 Candidatus Acidiferrum sp. | reverse complement strand
GCAGTCTATCTGGACTTGCGGTTCATTCACCGCAAGCCCCATAAAAGCGGCGTCGGCGAGGCCGCCCTCTGGAGCATGGTGTGGATCGCCATCTCCATTTTGTTCGGCATCGGTGTGCATTTCTATCTCGGCGCACCAGCCGCCCTGGCCTACTTCACCGGCTACCTGATCGAAAAAGCCCTCAGCGTCGACAATCTATTTCTTTTCCTCGTAATTTTTCATGCCTTCGCCGTCGACGAGCGCCTGCAGCAGCGCCTGCTGCAATGGGGCATCCTCGGCGCGCTCCTTATGCGCGGCCTAATGATCGCCGCCGGCGCAGCCCTCATCCAGCGCTTCTCCTGGATCCTCTACCTCTTTGGCGCCTTCCTTATCTACGCCGGCATTCACATGCTATTCGCCAAAAAGGAGAAAATTCACCCCGAGAAAAACTTCATCTTCCGCTTTGCCAATAAACACCTGCGCGTAACCCGCGAGTATCAGGGCGAGCACTACTTCGTGCGCCACGCCGGTCAGCTCTTCGCCACTCCGCTCTTCGTCGTGCTCCTGGTCATCGAGATCACCGACGTAACCCTGGCCGTCGATTCCATTCCCGCGGTCTTCGGCATCACCCACGATCCCTTCATCGTCTACACTTCCAACGTCTTCGCCATTCTCGGCCTTCGCGCCCTCTATTTCCTGCTAGCAGGCGTACTAGGGCGCATCCGTTATCTAACGGTCGGCCTTTCCTTCGTCCTGGTTTTTATCGGTGGCAAAATGATCGCCGACCCCTGGCTGCACATCCCCGTTCAAGTCTCGCTAGGCGCAGTCGCCGGTATCCTAGCCCTCGCAATAGCCGCATCACTGCTAACCCCATCAAAATCCGCGTAGCGCCCGCCATCCTTACCCTGAGGGCCGTGCCCGAAGGGCAGCACAGTCCCAGACCGAAAAATCCTGCCTGCAGGTTTTAATTGACAAGCGAATATACGTTTTGCTGCACTTCTTGCCGTAGAGAAGTGCGCCCGGTCCCAGGCAAACCCTCCCTTTATTTTCAGAGCTGTACAAGCAATCGCGGTGCAATCGGCGCGGAAGAACTCTCTTGTTCCCCGAGGTTCCAGCCATTTATTTTTATCGGTGAAAGGGTCCGGCAGATAGTAACTACTTACTATACAAAATACAAGCGTAACTCGTCTGGAATGAACACTTGCATATCATGCTGAGCGCAAAGGACTTTAAGTTGATTTCGGCTCAGCATCTTGCGCAAATCAAGGGGGGGGCGGAACCCCGCCATCGCGCCCTCACTCTGCGATCATCTCATCCACATAGCACCACTCCCAGCTCTCCCCAGGTTCGATGGACCGGATCACCGGATGCTTGGTGGCATGAAAGTGTTTGGTGGCATGCTTATTCTTGGAGCTATCGCAGCAGCCCACGTGCCCACACGTCAGGCACAAGCGCAGATGCACCCAGTCGTCACCCATCTTCAAACACTCTTCGCAACCCTGGGTATTGGGCTTGGTGCTATGAGCTTTTTTCAAATGCACGCACAAATCGGACATGAGCTTTCTCCCGTGCTATCGCCTTGAACTGAACCCGAGCGCCGGACGAAGCGTTAAACCGCGCCCTTAATCGGTATGCGCACTTGAAACCGCGTATCCCCCGGCACGGACTTCACATTAATCTGCCCGCGCATCTTCTTCACAATCCGATGCACCACGTCCAATCCCAGTCCGGTCCCTTCGCCAACGCCCTTGGTGGTAAAAAACGGCTCAAAAATCCGCGACTGCACCTCCGGGGGAATCCCCGGCCCGTTGTCGCCAATTTCCACCAGCACGTCTTCGTTTTCCCGCTTGGTCCGCACCAGCAACTTGCCTTTTCCGTGCATCGCATCCGCCGCATTATCAATCAGGTTGGTCCACACCTGATTCAGTTCGCTGCCATACGCCCAGATCTTCGGCAGGCACGGGTCGTAATCCCGCGTCACGGTCACTCCATGCTTCAGCTTGTGATTCATGATCGTCAAGGTGGTTTCCAAGCTGAGCTTCACATCCACCTCTTGCGAGGGCGCCTGGTCCATGTAGGAATATTCCTTGATCGCTTTGATCAGGTCGGAAATCCGCGCGGTGCTGTGCTCCAGCTCATCCGCGAGACGGTCCATCTCCAGCAGCGTGGCAAAGCGCATCAGCTCCGGCGCCAGCGATTTGCTCGCCACCGCCGCGAAGCTTTCCAGCTGCTCATCCTGCAAATTCGCTTCCGCCAGCAGCGGCGCCAGCTTCCACGGGTCGGCAACTTGCCGCCGCTCCAGCCACGTCTGAATGGCTTCTTCGCGTTCCACCCGCGCAAACTCGTCCTTATACTCCGCCGGACGCAACGCGCTGCGAATCTCTTCTTCGCGCTGCGCTAGCAGGCTGCAATCCTCGGAGTTTAAATTGGAATCCCGCGTGGATTCCCGCAAGCGCTTCAGACAATCGCGCAGCGCTCCCGCCGACCGCCGCGCCGCCGCCGAAGGATTATTCAATTCGTGCGCCAGGCCCGCGGACAATTTTCCCAGCGCTGCCAGCTTTTCATTCTGTTCTTCGAGCCGGGTAAAATCCCGCACCCGGTCGGTGAGCAACCCGATCAATTTTTGCGCCAGCTGCGGCAGTTTCTGAACCAGGTCCGGGAAATTCCTGGTATGGAAGGCCAGCCCGAAAATCGGGCTTACCGCCCGCCCCGTTATTTTGTAATGCGTCATGCGGGAAAAGGGCAGGATTCCCGTTACATCTCCTGCACGCGCCGTGAAAATTGCGCTATCGGACCCGCCCTTTTCCCGCCGCGCGCGCATCTCGCCATCGAGTAGCACAAACATGTGCTCCGCGGGTTCGCCCTCGCGCACAATCGCTTCGCCAGGCTGTATGTTCACGATCTCAGCCTTGGAAAGAAACCACTCCAGTTCTTCCGGAGCCAGCTCCGCGAACGCTTTGACCGTGCTCCGTAATTTTTCCGAGAGCGCCGGAATTTCGGAAGCTTCGGGGCTTCTACCGACGGAAACTTCGCTCACGTGTTCTCCTGCGTGCTGCGACGTGTCGCAAGCAAGCGCTCACACCCTTGCCAAATATTGCCCTAAACCTCGGCCTACACTTTCGCCAAATATTGATGAATGAACTGTACCACCACCGCGCCTTCCCCGACTCCCGAGGCCACGCGCTTCACCGAGCCATGCCGCACATCGCCCACCACAAATATTCCCGGCACGCTGGTTTCCAGCAAGCCCGGCTCGCGCTCCAGCGTCCACGACTTCGGCTTCTTGCCATCCACCACCAAATCCGGCCCGGACAGCACGAAACCCAGCTTGTCCCGCATCACCACGCCATCCAGCCATTCCGTGCGCGGCTGGGCACCAATGAAAATGAACAAGCTCGACGCCGGCAACTGTTCCGTCGTCCCCGTGTCCGCATGCAAAACGGAAATACATTCCAGTCGCTGCTCGCCATAAACGCCCACGACGCTGGTCTGCTTCCATACTTCAATATTCGAGGTCTTCTCGATCTGCTCGATCAGGTAGAAAGACATCGTTGCCGCCAGCGACGCCCCGCGAATCAGCATCACCACCTTGGAAGCAAACTTTGAAAAATGCATGGCCGCCTGGCCCGCCGAGTTTGCTCCGCCAACGATATACACCGTCTCGCCCTTGCAGGACAACGCCTCCGACGTCCCGCCGCCATAATAAACGCCCGCGCCCTGCAAGCGGTCCATGCCCGGCACATCCAACGAGCGCCACTGCACGCCCATGGCCAGCAGCAACGCATTGCAGGAAATCTCTTTGCCATCCGCCAGCTTCAAATAGCGATACGGCCCTTCCACGCGCACGCCGGTAACTTCCTGCGGCGCGAGAATTTCCACCCCGAAGCGCGTCGCCTGCTGCACTGCGCGCCGCGCCAGATCCAGGCCCGTCAGGCCCAGCGGAAAGCCCAGATAATTTTCAATCCGCGAACTCAGTCCCGCTTGCCCGCCCGGCGCTTCCCGTTCAATCATCACCGTGCACAAACCTTCGCTGGCTCCATACACCGCGGCGGCAAGTCCCGCCGGTCCGCCACCCACGATAGCCAAGTCGTAGAAATTGGCCCGGGCGTGAGTTTTCAAACCGATCTTGTCGGCGACCGCGGGCAAAGGCGGCTCCGCCAGCCGCGCCCCGTCGGGAAACAGCATCACAGGGAGATGGTGCGTCTCATCGCCCAGCGATTCCACCAGACCCTTCACTTCCGGATCGGTCTGCGCCAGTTCAATATCAATCCATTGATAGGGCACCTGATTGCGCGCCAGAAAATTACGCAGCTCGTACGACCGGTTAGAGTAGCGCGTGCCCAGCACGCGAATGCCTTCGTACGGCGGGTGGAACGAAGAACTCCAGTCGTTCAGCAAATCATCCAGCGCCGGAAAAAGTTTTTCCTCGGGCGGATCCCACGGCTTCATCAGGTAGTGGTGCACGCGCGCCGCGTTGATGGCTTCAATCGCCGCGCTGGTATCCGCGTACGCAGTCAGCAGCGCACGCTTCGCCTGCGGGTGCATCACCATGGCTTCCGCCAGCAAGCCCACGCCATCCATCTGCGGCATGCGCTGGTCCACCAGTAGCAGCGCCACAGGATTATTTCGCGCCTTCAGCTCTTTCAGGGTATCCAGCGCCGCGCCGGGCGAACTCGCGCGCATCACGCGGTAGTGCTCCGAATAATGGCTGCGCAAATCGCGCTCTATGGCCCGCAGCACCTCCGGATCGTCATCCACGGTCAATAAAACTGGTTTCGGCATGTTCCTCAGATGTTCCCAAAGTTGCTTAAGTTACGCGATTTCACTGCGCGCGCGGCAAACCCGCTCGCGGTGCCAAAAGCTTGCGATACAATGAACCCGCCAATGCCTGCTATTTCAGCGCAGCTAATAGATGCGTTATGCTCTGGCGACGATGCAGTCCGCACCGATGCCGCCGCTCAAATCTATAACATCGCTGTTGCTCCAGCGTTAACCATCGCCCAAAAATGGCAGCAAGATGCCGAATTGGCAGGTCTCCTGGCCACCCCAACCCTTCACGTGACCGCTGGCTTGGCCGTTTCCCCAGCCAATTTCGCAAAAATCCACGCGGCCGCGCAGAATCCGCCGTTAGCGGAGGTACCTCCAGACCAGGATGCCCAGGAGTTCGAGCTCCACTTTCCCGATGCCGTCTCGCTGGATATTCTCACCACCAAGGATCCCGCCGGGTCAGGCGCGATCGCGCGTTACTTAAATAAATTTGGGGAAGGCATCCAGCAGGTGGAATTTCGCTGCAAAAACGTGGATCGCGCCACAGAAATTCTAAAAACGCAGTTCGCGGTGTCCCCCGTCTATCCCGCAACGCGCCAGGGCGCCAACAACACACGCATAAATTTCTTCTTGGTCTCCATCGAATCGCCGGCCAATGAAAAAATACTTATTGAACTCTATGACCGGCGCCGCTTCACTATGGCATTGCGTTAGGAGCTAGTTCCGCAGCGGCTTCCCGGTTTTCAAGGTATGCGCGATGCGCTCCAGCGTCTTCTTCTCCCCCAGCAGCGACACAAACGCCTCGCGCTCCAAATCCAGAACGTACTGCTCGCTGACCATCTGCGGCGCGCTGAGCGCCCCGCCCGCCAGAATATTAGCCACTTTCCTCCCC
>DATFYV010000069.1:0-4862 GCA_035314845.1 Candidatus Acidiferrum sp. | reverse complement strand
TCGCAATCGCGAGTCGATCTGGCGCAGGCGCTATATGACCAGGCGGCCGATTTGCAGAAGGAAGGCGTAGGCACGGGCATCGACACGCTGCGTGCGAACGTCGAACTGCAAAACGAAAAGCAACGGTTCATCGAAGCCGAGGCGGATCGCGAGCGTTCGCTTTTTGGTTTAAGCCGGCTGCTGAATCTCGATCCGCGGCAGGTGCTCGAACTGGCCGATTCACTGAGCTTCTTTGATACCCCGCAACCGGAAGCGGAGCCCAGCATCGAACTGGCGCTCGGGCAGCGGCAAGAGTGGAAATCGCTGGTTTCACAAATCAAGTCTGCCGAACTGCAAAAGAAAGAAGCCTCGGATTCACGCTTGCCGAACTTGCGAGTGGACGGTGATTGGGCCTACCTCGGGACGCATCCGAACGATGCTGTCTCCACCTACAACTTCGTGGCCTCCGTGAACATGCCGGTGTTTACCGGGGGGCGAATTCGTGCCGAGGTGGTGCGAGCCAACCTGGAAATTGAGCGGCTCCAGCAGCAGCAAGACGATTTGCGCAACTCCATCGCACTCGACGTTAAGACTGCGCTGATCAATCTGACCTCCGCGCGGAACGAGGTGCAGGTCGCGAATCTGGGCATCCAGCTCTCTCGCGAAGAAGTGGATCAGGCGCGTGACCGTTTTCGCGCGGGCGTGGCCAACAATATCGAAGTGATTCAGGCACAAGATGCCTTGGCGCGTGCCAATGACAACCAGATTGCCGCGCTGTATCGCTTTAATCAGGCGCGTGCCGACTATGCGCGGTCCATCGGTCAAATGGAAAAGCTGTACGCCAGGTGAGGAGACCATGAGCGTTGAAATCGAAGTCGGGCTAGAAACTGCGACGCGCATTCCTTTTGAATTCGAGGAACCTAAAAAGGAGCCTCCGAAAGGTCTGGCGAATCCGCGAATTCAAAAGATGCTGCTTGCAGGCGGGATTGTGATGCTGACCGTACTTGCAGCTCTGTTCCTCTACTATCGCAATCGCGAAAGCACTGACGACGCACAGGTGGACGGGCACATCACCCCAATCGCCGCCAAAATTTCCGGACGCGTGCAGGAGGTTCTGGTTACCGACAACGAGCCAGTGAAAGCAGGCCAGGTGCTGCTGAAGATCGACCCGCGCGATTATCAAGCGGCGGTGGATCAGGCACAGGCCGCACTCGACGTTGCCGAAGCCGACGCGCTCTCTGCCGGCGCCGATGTGCCACGCACCAGGACGGACGTGGCCAGCGGAAATTCCAGCGCCGACGCGCAATTGCTGGCCGCGCAGGCTGACCTTGAACGCGCACAAACCGTGTACGACCAGGCGCGCACCGCCGACCTGGCTTATGCCCAAGCCAACATCGACAAGAGCCGCGCCAACGCGGAATTTGCCAAGGCGGATCTGGCGCGTTACAAGCCGTTGCTGGATAAGGGAGAAATTTCCAAGCAGCAATTTGACTCCGCGCAAGCCAACGCCGATGCCACCAGCAGCGCGTTGCGCGCCGACGAGGAAAAATTGGCGCAAGCCCGGCGCAATGTGGAAATGACCAGGGCGCAAGTGGATGCGGCCAGGGCCCGTGTAGAACAGGCGCGCGCCGGCGTACGGACCGCGCACGCCGACAGCAACCAAATCACCATGCGTACCGCGGACGCGCGCTCCAAAGTGGCAAAGGTGGAACAAGCGCGCGCCGCACTCGAAGCCGCAAAACTCAACCTCAGCTACACGGAGGTGGTCGCTCCTGTTGACGGCGTGGCCACCCACAAGCAGGTGGAGGCCGGACAGATCGTGCAACTGGGGCAAGGGTTACTGGTCGTGGTGCCGCTGCAGGACGTCTGGGTGACCGCTAATTTCAAGGAAACCCAATTGCGGAGCATGCACGCAGGTCAAAAGGCTGAAGTAAAGGTGGATACCTATGGCCGCACCTTCAGCGGGCATGTGGATTCCATCGCCGGCGCCACCGGCTCGGTACTGAGCCTTTTGCCGCCGGAAAACGCCACCGGCAACTACGTGAAGGTAGTGCAGCGCGTCCCCGTAAAGATCGTGCTGGACCCGATTCCGCAGAATAAGGCCGTGCTTCGACCGGGGATGAACGTGGATGCCACGGTGGTAACGGAATAGAAACCGCAACGTCCTAGTTCTTAAGTACAGGCGGCAAGATTCCTAGCTATGAAGAACCGACTCATCTCGAAACTGCGCATGCCGGACGGCTCGATCAACCCCTGGGTGATCGCCGTGACGGTAACGCTCGCGACTTTCATGGAAGTCTTGGACACTTCCATCGCCAACGTGGCGCTGCCGCATATTTCCGGCAGCCTCTCGGCCGGCGCCGATGAGTCGACCTGGGTGCTCACCTCCTATCTCGTCTCCAACGCTATCGTGCTTCCGCTGTCCGGCTGGTTTTCGGGGATCTTGGGCCGCAAGCGTTTTTATATGACCTGTGTGGCGCTCTTCACCGTGAGTTCTTTCTTGTGCGGCTTGGCGCCCAGCCTCGGCGTGCTGGTGTTTTTCCGTGTGCTTCAGGGCGCCGGCGGCGGCGGACTGCAGCCCAGCGAACAGGCCATCCTCAACGACACGTTCCCGGTCGCCAAGCGCGGCATGGCCTTTGCGGTGTACGGACTCGCGGTGGTGGTGGCGCCTACGATCGGTCCGTGGCTCGGCGGCTACATCACCGACAGCTTTTCGTGGCGCTGGATCTTTTACATCAACGTGCCGGTGGGAATCATTTCGCTTGTTTTGACTTCCTTTCTGGTCAGCGATCCTCCGGATATGAAGCGTGCCTCGGTGAAGCGCGGCTTCCGCATCGACTACATCGGCATCGGCCTGATTAGCTTGGGCCTCGGCAGCATGCAGATCATCCTGGACAAAGGGCAGCGCGAAGATTGGTTCGCCTCGAACTTCATTTGGACTTTCGCCGTTCTCATGTTTGTGGGAGTCATTGGCGGCATTCTTTGGGAGTTGCGGGAAAAAGATCCGGTGGTCGATCTGCGGATGCTCAAGGATCGCAATTTCGCGGTGGCTACCACGGCCATGTTTTTCCTGGGCTTTGTGCTGTATTCGAGCACCGTGCTCATTCCGCAGTTCCTGCAGCAGCTGCTGGGCTACACCGCGGAATTGGCCGGCGCGGCGCTCTCGCCGGGCGGCGCGGTGATCATGTGCATGATGCCGGTGGTCGGCATTCTGGTCTCGCGGGTGGACACGCGGCTTCTGATCACTTTCGGCTGTATCGTTTCGGCGTCGGCGCTGTTTGTCATGGCCGGATGGAATTTGCAGCTGGACTATGGCCACGCGGTGCGCGCGCGCATGCTGCAAAGTTTCGGCTTGGCGTTTTTGTTCATTCCCATCAACGTCTCGGCGTTTACGTACGTTCCGCGCGAGAAGACGAATATGGGCACGGGGATCATCAATCTGGCCCGCAACATTGGTGCGAGCGTCGGTATCGCCACGGTCACCACCATGCTGGAGCGCCGCACGCAAGCGCATCAAGCCCGGCTGATGGAGGGCGTAAACGATTACAGCGCCGCGTATCACAACACGCTCAACGGCACGCAGGCGAAGCTCATAACCGCGGGTTCCAGCGTTAACCACGCGGCAGCGCAGGCGCACGGCATGATTTACTCCACGGTGCAGCGGCAGTCCGCCATGCTGGCGTTTCTGGACAATTTCAAAATGCTCGGCATCGTCTTTTTCGCCGTGATACCGGTGCTGTTGCTGATGAGGAAGCCGAAAGCGCCCCGGGGCGATGTACCGGTGCATTGAAGGAAAAAACAGTTTTCCGCGACGAACAACGGGGGCAGTAGAAAAAACAGGGAAGTCAGATTTTGATGGAAATGGGGGCAACACCAGATGGCAACCACGATGGCAACACCAACGGTAGTAGCCGGTGCACCGGCTGTTCCCGTGAATGAGGACAGCCTGATTCGCGCCGGTCAACGCGGCGACCACGAAGCGGTGGAAACACTGTTTCGCCGCTACCACCGGCCGCTGTTTCAGACCGCGCTGCGCGTGTTAGGCAATGCGGAAGACGCAGAAGACGCTTTGCAGGACGGGCTGCTTTCCGCCTATCGCAATCTGAAGCGCTTCGAGGGCCGCTCACAGTTTTCCACCTGGCTGACGCGCATCGTCATCAACGCTGCTCTGATGCGCAGGCGCAGTGCGAAAGCGCGTCCCGCCGTTTCTCTCGACGAGACGCCGCGCGAGGATGAGTTGCCGGCGTCCGAGCGCTTCGCCGATGACGGGCCCAACCCCGAGCAGGTCTTCGCCAGCACGGAGTTGCGCGAGATCATCAGCGAGAATCTGGGCGAACTGTCGCCGCTGCTGCGCACCGCGTTCGTATTGCGCGAAGTGCAGGGCTACTCGACCGGCGAAGCGGCCAAGAAACTTGGCGTTACGGAGAACACCTTGAAAGCTCGCTTGTGGCGCGCTCGGCACCAACTGGCGGAGCGCTTAGGCCGCCGCTTGCGCCGCATTCAAGACGACATGCGCGGGGCCAACGGTATTGGCGACGAGGCTTGCAGCTATTGCTAATCAAAAAGAAGTACGGCAGGTGAGAGCGAGCGAAACGGAATTACTGGTTTAGTTCGCAGGCTTCTTATTTGATCGCTGAAGCTTCGCGAGCGTTTGAAAAGCTGCCGCGTGCCGCGACATACATCCCCAGCACACGCAGTTCGCTGGTAACGCTGCGCACCGCGGCCAGCGCCGCTTGCAGTTTTTCACGCGAGTCGGACTCCACGTCCAGAAAAAACTGATACTCCCACGGCCGCCCATGGATCGGGCGGCTTTCGATCTTCAGCAAGTTCACTCCGTGCGCGGCAAATGGCTCAAGTGAAGCGAGCAGCGCGCCCGGACGGTG
>DATFYV010000068.1:0-7249 GCA_035314845.1 Candidatus Acidiferrum sp. | reverse complement strand
GCACCCCCGGGGACGCGATGGACAGGCAACCCTCTTTGGCTTTCCCAGCGTTTGACGGTGCGCTCATCGCGGCCGAAGAACGCGGCAATTTCCTTCCAGGAGTCGATGCGTTGGCCCTGCGAATCGTTGGGTGCATCTGCTGGCATGACGCGAATGGTTCCTCGATGCTGCGGGGCGCTTCGGAAGCAACAACCGCTATTTTAGCGAATGGCAGCCTCTTGGAGGTGTTCTTTCTAATATGAAAGCTCCGGTCAGACGAGGAACGATAGGCTGGGATCGGCCGTCGGGCGGGAAGGCTTTGCATGGCGTGGGCGCGGAGGCAGGTACTGGGGACCAGCAGAGATGTACGAGCGCGACTTTCGGGGTAATATGAAACAGTAATTTGCCGACGGCGAGCGAAGTCACGTGTAACGCCGAATCGCTGCAAAATGCGGCGGGCCTGTAGCTCAGCGGTTAGAGCAGCGGACTCATAATCCGTTGGTCCCAGGTTCAAATCCTGGCGGGCCCACCAAGCGTCTTCGGTCCAATTGGGAGGCGCAGCGAGAAGTCTTCGTGAATTTCGCTAATTCACTCGCCCTCTGCCCGGCGCGAAATAGATGCAGTAGCCAGCTCCGATAACCGCCAGTATCGCGCCCCACCAGATGTTCGCGTGGAAATGGTACAAAACCACTTCTTGCGCCGGCGGATGGAAATACTCATACACACCCGCGCCGAAAACCAGCGTGCCGTTCACCAGCAGCGAAACTCCTATGAATAACCAGATGGAAAGCGCTCCGCGTGTTTTCATGAATTTCTCACCAGAATAGGACGTTCACGATAATAAAAAATACGAAAACCACTACGGCCCAAAACCATGGCCGCTGGTACGTGGGCACAGATGATTCCGACGGAATCTCCGTCAGCCCATAGACCAAGCCTTTCAGTTCGGATTCCGGCTTGGGTGCGGTTACCAGGCTCACCACCACGGTAAACAGCACGCACACCACCCACGACCACAACGCCCGATACATATTTTCCGCCATATCGCGCGCATGCGGAGAAAGCGCCACATAGCGCAGCGCCGTAGGATCCACCTTAACCCACGCCCACATTCCGATCGAAGACAAGGTCCCCGCCAACAATCCCCAAAATCCGCCCGCGGGCGTTGCGCGCTTCCACAACATTCCCAGAATAACCGTGCCATAAAGCGGCGCGATGAAAAAACTAAACAACGCCTGCACGTAGTCCATGATGCTTTTGAAATCCATCACCAGATAAGCCGTGCCAATGCTGACCGCCACGCCCACCACCGTGGACCAGCGCCCCATGCTTACGTAGTGGTGGTCGCTGGCATCTTTCCTGATCAGCGCGCGGTAAATGTCGTAGGTCCACACTGTTGTAAACGCGCTGACATTGCCCGCCATCCCGGACATAAATCCGGCAATTAGCGCCGTGATTCCAAGTCCCAGTAAACCCGGGCCGCAATAGCGCGCCAGCATCAGTGGAAGCACTTCGTTATAGCTGTGTCCTCCGGTCGCCAGCGCTTGCGCTTCCGGCATAAGCTTCATCGGGAGCACCGCCAGCGCCAGCAAACCCGGCAGGATCACGATCGCCGGCACCATCATCTTGAATCCCGCTCCGATAATCGGCGCCATTTTCGCCGCCCGCAGATCCTTGGCCGTGAGCACGCGCTGCACCACCAAAAAGTCCGTGGTCCAATACCCAAACGAAATAATCGCACCCAGTCCGAAGACGATTCCGGTCCAGTGAATGCCCATGGGATTGTCGCTGAAATTAGCCAGCGTGCTCCACAAGTGGGTGTATTCCACCTTTCCATTGGCCACGATTCGCGCTTGCAATCCGGACCAGCCGCCCGCATCGATCAACCCAAGAATGGGAATCAGCAAGGCCCCGGCCCAAATCAGAATGAACTGCAACACTTCGTTGAAAATTGCCGAGCGCAGGCCCCCCAGGGAAACGTATATGGCCACCGTGGCGGACGAAACGATGATGCTGAAGTTGATGTCCCAGCCGAGGACGATCCTCAACACTAACGCCATCGAATACATGTTGATGCCGCTCATCAGCACGGTCATGAACGCGAAACTAATGGACGAGAGCGCCCGGCTGCTTTCTCCGAAGCGCAGTTTCAGATAGCCGGGAACGGAGTGGGTTTTCGAGATGTAGTAAAACGGCATCATCACCAGCGCGAGGAACAGCATCGCGGGAATCGCGCCGATCCAATACCAATGCGCTGCCAGGATTCCGTACTGATAGGCCGCGCCGGCCCAGCCCATCAATTCCAGCGAGCCCAGGTTGGCGGAAAGAAAACTGAGCCCGGCAATCCAGGCGGTCATTTCTCGTCCCGCCATGAAAAAATCTTCGCCGGTGTTCGACCGCTTGCTCAGATAAAATCCGATGGCCAGCACCAGCGCGAAGTAAAAAACAATGATGACCAGATCGATTGCGGAGAGATGAACCAGGCGAGTCCCGTCTATCGCCGCCAATAACTGGATCATTTCGTTTCCCTCGCCCGCACTTGCACTAGCGGACGCCCAAGAGGATTTCGATGGTGAGCTGATCCAGGCGCTCGTACGGCAAGCGTTTTTGCATCATGCGAGCGCGATCGAATTCGTGAGACAGCAGAGTCTGCGCGCCCGGTTTCGAATAGCGCCCCAACTCCGGAAAGCGGTCGGAAGCTTCTGCGAGTTCCGACAAAATGGATTGAATTTCCTTGTCGGCGTTGAAGCGCGCGGCGGCCTCTTTGAGAATCAGGTAAGAACGCATGCAGCCGCGCGCAAAATCTTTCACTCCTTCGTAATCTTCCGTGCGGTAACTGTGGGCATCGAAATGGCGCGGCTCCTGGTAGCCCACGTCTTCCAGGAATTTGACGAGAAAGAACGCGTTCTTGGGGTTGGCGGATGCGAAGCGAAAATCTTGGTCGTAGCGGCCCGGGGCTTGATCGTTCAAATCGATATGGAAGAGTTTGCCGGCCTCCCAGGCTTGTGCGACAGCATGCAGGAAATTGAGACCGGCCATGGTCTCATGCGCAACTTCAGGATTGACGCCGACCAATTCCGGATGCGCGAGCGTGGGAATAAACCCGAGATAGGCTCCCGTGGTGGCCATATAGATATCGCCGCGCGGCTCATTGGGCTTGGCTTCGAGGGCGAAACGGAAGCCATAATTCTGGTCCAGCGAATACTCGCATAAATAGTTCACCGCCTCCCGCAGGCGCTTCACGGCCTCCTCGGGTCGCCGGCAGGCGTCGGTTTCCGTACCCTCGCGTCCGCCCCACAGGACGAAAATTTGTGCGCCCAGTTCCGCACCCAGATCCATCGCGCGCATGGTTTTCTGCAGGGCGAAAGCGCGAACGTTGGGATCGTTGGCGGTAAACGCTCCGTCGCGAAAAACAGGATTCGTAAAAAGATTCACGGTCGTCATCGGAACGCACAAGCCGTTGGCGGCACAAGCGCCCTTGAACTCACGCACGATCTGATCCCGCACCCCTGGCGTGGCGTCTATGGGTACCAAATCGTTGTCATGAAGATTGACGCCCCACGCGCCAACTTCGCCCAGGAGCCGTACCAATTCCACGGGCGGCAGCAGTACACGAACCGGTTCACCAAAAGGGTCGCGTCCAGGGTTTCCGACAGTCCAAAGGCCAAAGGAAAATTTGTGTTCAGGCTTAGGTTCGAAGCGATGGTTCACTAAGGGCGCCATAAGTCTCCCACTTCTATCAGGCCTTGGCTTCTCGGTCCACAAATCTCGGAGGCGCTAGATCGTGGGCCGCACTATGTTTGCTTCCTGCTAGTGCGCAATGTCCTGCAACAGTGGGTACAACCTTTCGTATCTGGCGTATTGATTGTTCATGGCCGCTACGCACTCCGCATCCGGCTCGTAGCGGCGAGCCGTGTGGACGCATGCGTCACATGCGTGCTGCACCGAAGGCCATGCACCGACGCCCACACCAGCAAGTAAGGCCGCTCCAAACGCTGGACCTTCTTCAGTCTGCAGCACAGAAACTTCCTGACCGAAAATGTCGGCTTGAATCTGGCACCACAGAGGGGAACGCGCGCCGCCGCCGCCCAGGCGGATGGAGGTTACGGGAATGTGCAGCTCCGAGAAAATGCTAAGGCAATCGCGCAAGCTAAAGGCCACGCCTTCCAAAATGGCGCGAATGACGTGGGCACGCGTGTGGCTGGCGGACAAGCCAACAAGCGCTCCGCGCGCGTTGGGATTCAAATGCGGAGTTCGTTCTCCCATCAGATACGGCGCCCAGAGCAAACCCTCGGCGCCCGCGGGTACCCTTGCAGCCTCTTGCATCAATTGGTCGTACGAGACGGTTGATGTGCCGCCTTTGCCAGTGAATTGTTCGCGGAACCACTTCAACGAGAGGCCGGCGGCTTGCGTAACGCCCATGACATGCCAACAATTGGGAATGGCGTGGCAGAAGGTGTGGATGCGCCCCCGCTCATCGCGAAATGGGCTGTCCGTCGCCGCAAAAACCACTCCAGAGGTGCCAATCGTAACGCTCACCGCCCCCGGCTTCACAATTCCCATGCCCACAGCGCCGGCGGCCTGATCTCCAGCGCCCGCAACCACAGGAGTTCCCACGCAGAGGCCGCAGGCGCGCGCGCCTTCTTCGGAAAGATGACCGGTGATTTGCGGCCCTTCAAATACTTTAGGAAGCTGGTCTAGATTCGATTTCGCCGCCTCCAACATCGGCCCGGACCACTGGCGATGGGCGACGTCGAAGAGCAAAGTGCCCGAAGCATCGGCGACGTCGCTGGCGCGCGCTCCGGTCAGGCGCAAACGCACGTAATCCTTGGGAAGAAGAATCGTTCGTACGCGAGACCATAGTTCCGCCTCGTGTTTTTGCATCCAGAGGATTTTCGGCAGGGTGAAAACCGTTAACGCCGGATTGGCGGTGAGCTCGATCAGCCGCTTGGCTCCCACCTCTTCGGTAATCTCGCGGCACTCCACTTCCGTGCGTTGATCGCACCAAATGATCGCGGGGCGGAGCACGCGATTCTCGTTATCGAGAACCACCAACCCATGCATTTGTCCGGTAAGACCAATTCCGCTCAGTTCGCTTGCGTCCGTGTTTGCTTGCGCCAGACACTCCGGAATGGCGCGTGCCGCGGCTGCCCACCAATTTTCTGGGTCTTGCTCCGCCCATCCCAGTTGCGGTGAAGTGAAATTCGCGTGCTCCGCGGTGGCCGCGCCGATAACTCGGCCTTCGCCATCGATTACGACGGCTCGCGTACCACCGGTTCCAATATCGATGCCTAGGAGTTTCATCCACTTTGATCTTGCGCTTGAATTTTCTCACTCAGAAGGCGACAGAAAGCTGGTGACCTGAATATTCCACAGTCTTATCAGGATGCGTATTTGGTTCGATGCCATTGCCGTGCTCCGGGCCGACAAGAGTAATTTGGAACATTCTTTTTTCCAACATGCCCGGGAATTTGCCCACGCGATCGCCAATGCGCAACGATTGCGTGGCCTCGTTCCATTCGATCGGAATGGTTGCGTGCGCCCCTTTTTCGTAGTTGTAGTTGTCGTTCTCGTCCTCGTAGAGGGTGAACTTCCCGTTCGCCCCACGATACACACGCAACTCAATCGGATCCGCCGCTTTTTCATTGGCATATTCCAGATCTGGGCCCAGCGGCAAGACGGAGCCTGCACGCACGTACAGCGGTATCTGATTCAGTGGAGCTGCGGCAACGACCTCCTGCCCGCCAGCTTTGACCGCGCCCGTCCAGAAGTCATACCACTTGGCTTGCGGCAGATATACATTGCGCGATGTTGCCGACGGTTGCGTCACCGGGTTCACCAGGATCGCGGGGCCGAACAGAAATTGATCCCCAATGTTGCTCGCGCGCGTGTCCGAGCGGAAATCCATCACTAGCGGCCGCATCGGAGTGTACGCCGAATTGGTCGTCATCCAAGCCAGGGAATATATGTACGGCAACAGGCGGTAGCGGAGACGGTCATAGCTGGTCAGGATCGTTTGTGCATCCGGACCATAGGACCACAGTTCGTTTTGATTGGTCGTGCGCGTGCCGTGCAAGCGGAAAATAGGGCAAAACGTCCCGTATTCAAACCAGCGCACAAAAAGTTCGCGATACCCGGGATCGTCGGGATTGCCGATAATGAAGCCGCCGATATCCGTTGTCCAGTAAGGAATACCGGAAAGGGAGAAGTTCAGTCCGGCGGGAATCTGGCGCGCAAAGCTCGCCCAGTTGGATTCCACGTCGCCGGACCACGCCGCCACGGAATTTCTTTGGATCCCCGCGAAGGCCGAGCGGGAAAGAATAAAAACGCGCTTTTGTTCCGAAGTGTTTCGCTGGCCCTGATAAACTCCGGCCGTGGTCATCAGCGGATAAAGATTGGCGTACCGTGCGCCGCTGCCAATGGCAACTTTGTTGGTGACGAGAACATTCGTCTCGCGCCCTTCGGTTTCCGGCTCATCGGTATCCAGCCACCAGGCGTCCGCCCCGATTCGAAAGAGTCCCTTGTCCATGAGTTGCCAGTAGTATTTGCGGGCGTCCGGATTGAAGGCGTCGTAGAGTGCTTGTCCCGCGGGGTGAAATCCAGCTGCTTTTGTCCGCGCGATGAAGTAGCCCTTTTTGTCCATCTCGTCGTATTCCTGCGAACCCGGGCGGAAATACGGCCAAAAAGAAAACATGACGTGAAAATGATTGGCGTGCAAATCCTTCAGCATCCCCGGAGGATCAGGATAGTTCTCGTTGAAGGTTGGTTCGCCCATGATTTTCCACCAGAACCAGTCCTGCACAATGTTGTCCACGGGAATGTGCAGTTGCCGGTATTTGTGGGCTACGTCCAGCAATTCCTTCTGCGAATTGTATTTGTTCTTGCACTGCCAGAAACCGTACGCCCATTTTCCGAAGAGCGGGGCCTCGCCGGTCATCTCCCGGTAAGCCGCAATGATGCCGTCGAACTCCGGCCCGAAAATAAAATAGTAATCAACGGTGTCCGCGACTTCCGAGCTCAAATACAGGGCATGAGGGAAGCGGTTATTGAAGCGGCTTCGCGAAGGGTTGTTCCAGAAAATACCGTACCCCTTGCTGGAAAGAAACATGGGCACGGAGATGTTGGTATTGTCTTGCGACAGTTCGACGGACTCCCCGTGGTAGTTCCAAATACCCGCTTGGTGCTGTCCCAGGCCGTAGAAAGCCTCGGTAGAGTCCCAGAGATTCGAAAATAGTTCGGAGTGAAAAGTCTTTTCGCCATTCACTTCCAC
>DATFYV010000067.1:0-3982 GCA_035314845.1 Candidatus Acidiferrum sp. | reverse complement strand
CGCGCCCAGCTTTTTCCAGGTGCCCACGGAGCCGGCATTTCGCCTGGTTTCAATGGCGGCAATAAGCGCACGGGAGACCTTCGATTTTTTAGCGAGCTCCTGTTGGGTTAACTTGCGGTGCTCGCGCCATATACGGAGCGTAGACTCACCCCGCAATCTACGCTCGGTGATTTCCAGGGGAATGAGTTCGTCTTGGCCAAGTTCGAGACGAGTTTTGGCGGCGTCGTAAGCCCGTACGTCGGCGAGCATTTCCGCATCGCGCATGAGCTGGTGCAAGCGCTCGACAGGAATCAGCGCGAACGATTTACCCTTTCGAGTGATCGTTTCGATCGGCATCAGTAGACACCTCCTCTGGCTCCGACTTCTAAAACCCACAGTTCCATTCGGTCGTCGTGTAGCTCGTAGATCACTCGCCAGTCGCCGACTCGCAGCCGGTAGCCGTCGCGCCCCTGCAGCTTAGTGACGTTGTTGAGTTTGGCGTAGGGAGCGGCGGCGACCTCTTTGACCTTGGCGACAATGCGTCCTTGCCAGTTCACGGGCAGCCGGGAAAGCGCCTTGGCGAAAGACTTGGTGGTCACCACCAGATACATCGCTTCATTGTTACTCTAAGTAACCATAGATTCAAGCCCGGCGTGAGATCAATGGGAACAATAGAGCATTTCACGTTTTGAAGCGCGGGGAAGTGCTGCGCCGCTGGATGCTCGGCGCGACCCACCGGTCCCACGCGAATCTGGAACTGCCTTTGCCGCCCGCCCCGCCGTTGACTTCACTCCACGCGCACCCTAACATGCCCATGCTGCTATGCCGGAAACCGACGCCATCCTCGGCCACACATTTTCGCACTATCGCATTATTGAGCAGCTGGGCGGCGGGGGCATGGGCGTCGTCTACAAGGCGGAAGACACCACGCTGGGCCGCATGGTGGCACTGAAATTTCTGCCTGAGGACGTTTCGCGGGACAAAATTGCCCTGGACCGCTTTTTGCGCGAAGCCCGCGCCGCCGCTGCGCTTAATCATCCCAACATCTGCACAATTCACGAAATCGGTCAGGATGAGCACAACCGCCGTTACATCGTCATGGAGCTACTCAAGGGCCAGACGCTCAAGCATCGCATCGCCGGCGGGCCACTGCCCACCGACACGCTCGTGGAACTGGGTATTCAATGCGCCGACGCCCTCGACGCTGCGCATTCCGAAAACATTGTTCATCGCGACATAAAACCCGCCAACATTTTCGTCACCGATCGCGGGCAGGCCAAGGTGCTGGACTTCGGCCTGGCCAAAGTAATTCACGGCGCCACGGGCGGCAGCACTGGCACGGTCACCACCGATGAAGCCAATCTCACCAGTCCGGGCGTGGCCTTGGGCACGGTGGCGTACATGTCCCCGGAGCAAACGCTGGGCAAAGAGCTGGATGCGCGCACGGATCTTTTTTCCTTCGGCGTGGTGCTCTATGAAATGAGCACCGGCCGCCCGGCTTTTCCGGGAGCCACCAGTGCGGCAATTTTTGATGCGATTCTAAATCGCGCGCCCATCGCGCCGGTGCGCCTCAATCCCGAGATGCCCGCAGAGCTGGAGCGCATCGTCAACAAATCTCTCGAAAAAGACCGGACCATGCGCTATCAGAGCGCTTCGGACTTGCGCGCGGATCTGAAGCGCTTGCAGCGCGACACCAGCTCCAGCCGTTTCCAGGCCATCGCTTCCGCGCAAGACGCCGCCAACTCTGCAGCCGCTCTTTCCGGCCCGCACAGCGTCGGCGGTTCCGGTGGCACACCGTTGCCGCCGCAAACCGCTCCGACGGTGCTCGCCAGTTCCGCGGGGACGCCGTTGGCAGGTGCGCGGAGCAGGCGCTGGTTGATTCCCGCGATTCTCGGTCCCATTCTTGCCGTTGCGGCAATTTTACTGGCGATTCATTTCTTTAGTCCCAAGCGCATCACCCTGGACATTCAGAACATGCGCATCGCCCCGCTCACGCAATCCGGCAAAGCCGCGGCGGTAACCATTTCGCCGAACGGGCAATATGTGGTGTACGTGCTCGCCGATAGCGGCAAGGAAAGCTTGAACGTCCGCCAGGTCGAAACCGGCAGCGACGTGCAAGTGCTCGCGCCGGAAGAGGTGCAGTACAACGGCTTGACCTTTTCGCCGGATGGGAATTACGTTTTCTTTAGCCGCACCAACAAACAGATTGCGGGCTATAGCGACATCTACCGGATGCCCGTGCTGGGCGGACAACTGCAAGCCATCGCCCACGACGCGGACACCGCGCCGGGACTGGCTCCCGATGGTAAACAGCTAGCTTTCGTGCGGGGGGATCCCGCCAAATTTCAATTGAACCTCATCGTTAGCAATATGGATGGCAGCGGGGAACATGTGTTGGCCAGCGTGCCCTCGATTACCTCCAGCGCCAGTCTGATTGCTCCCGCATGGTCGCCCGATGGCAAGACTATCGTGATTCCGGACTGGAGAAACTCCGGGGAACGCTTTTTGATGGCTATCAACGCGTCTGACGGCGCGGCGAAACCGCTGTATGAGACGCGCAACTACACCGGCCGCGCTGCGTGGATGCTCGATGGCTCCGGCCTGCTTTTTGTGATGGCCGAGCCGTCGCCCAGCGCTCCGGGGCAACTCTGGTACATCTCCTATCCCGGCGGCGAAGTACATCGCGTGACCAATGACCTGACCAATTACGGCTTGGCTTCGCTGGGAATCACTCAGGATGCCAAGACCATCGCCGCGGTGCAAACCGCCGTGCACCAAGAGTTGTGGTTCGCGCCCGGCGGAAACTCCGATCATGCTACGCAGATTCCCTTCAATGGCGAGCCGCGGCGGGTCAATGTTGTCGGCAGTGACCGCCTGATTGTTACCGATCAGCACGGCCAGCCTTATACGTTGCACCTGGATGGCAGTGGGCAAACCCCGCTCTTTCCCGGGCGGCAAATATTATCCTTGCTGGAGTGCGGTCCCGGCGGCAGTCTGATTTATTCGGAAAATAGCGAGGATTCCGTGAATGTCTGGAAGGCGGACGCCGATGGCGGGAACCCGGTGCAGTTGACGCATGTGCCCAAGGGCCAGCGCGCCCTCTTTCCCAATTGTTCGCCGGACGGCAAATCCTTCGTATACTTTCAAGCTCCCGACCTGCTGCTGCAAGACATGAATGGCGCCGCGGCTCCCGTCAAGCTGCAGCTGCATTCCGCGGGGGGAGGCACACGCTTTTCGCCGGACGGCAAGACGATCGCAACTATGGGTTTTGTACCTGGTCCGCCGGAGCGCATGGCTTTCGAGTTTGGCCCCGTCGGTCCGGGGGAGCCGCGCTATGTTTATGAGAATGTGCCCGCTGGCGCCACCTGGTTTGACTGGTCCCTCGACGGCAAAGCCCTGGACTATTCGTTGTTGCGGCGGGGCGCGGCCAACGTGTGGCGCCAACCTGTCGCTGGCGGCCCGTTCCAGCAAATCACTAAATTCACCACCCCGGTGATGACCGGGTTCCGCTGGTCTCCCGACGGCAAAAACCTCTACGTAGTCCGCGGCACACGCAGCGCGGATATCATCCTTCTGCGCGACACCAAGCAGTGACCGTCAGCGGCAGCCGTGCCCCTCTTCTTCGCTCACATCTTTTCCGGCGCTTCAATTCCCAGCAACGACAACGCGGTAACCAATTGGCGCTCAACCAACTCCGTCAAACCCAGTAAAAATCCGCGCTTCTGCTCGTCCGCTTCCGAGAGAATATGAAACTTGTGATAGAACAAATTAAACGCCTGCGCCAGTTGAAACGCATACCTGGCCACAAACGCCGGCTCCTGCCCGCCAATCGCCAGTTCCACGGCTTGATCCAACGACCCCGCGAGCAGCAGTAACTCCCATAATTCATTGCCTGAGGTGCCGCCAAGAAGCGCAGCCGCGGTCTCTGGCGTGAGAGAAATTTCCGCCGCGCCCGCTTCCACGCCTTTCCGATGTATTCCGCGGATGCGCACCACCGCGTACT
>DATFYV010000066.1:0-2506 GCA_035314845.1 Candidatus Acidiferrum sp. | reverse complement strand
TTCGCCGCGCTCGCGGAAATGCCGCAGACGTGCGGCTCGCCGGCCTTGATGTTTTTACTGGAGGAGGCATGCGCGGGATCGATGGTGGCTGCGCGTTCTGCCGCGTAGCACGGTGCCGTCAAGCCATCCACGGGAATTTTGCTGTAGTCGGGATCCGCGAGAAACGCCGCGCGATCCGCGAATACGCGCCGCATGGTTTCCGCCACCAGATGCACACTGGTCACGTTCTCCCAATTTGTGAGCTGCACATGCTCCAGCATATTCAGCGCTTCAATGATGGCTACGCCGCCGGAACTCGGCGGCGGGGAAGTCAGCACCTCCCAGGCGTGACCCGCAGTTTCGTATTTCGCGCGCAAGACTTCGCGCACTTTCGGCTGGTAGTTCGCCAGATCCTCCAACGTGATGAGGCCACCAAGCGCGGCCATGTCGGCGGCGATGGCGTGCGCTGTTTCTCCGCGATAGAAATCATCGGCGCCATTTTTGGCGATGCGCCGCAGCGTGACGGCCAGCTCCGGCTGCTTGAAAGTGTCGCCCACGCGATAGGATCGCCCGTCGCGCAGAAAAATCCTGCGGCTGACGGAAAAGCGCTCTAAATCCTTGCGTTCTTCCGCAAATTCGCGAACCAATTTGCCGCTAATCGGAAAGCCGTCTTCCGCTAATCGAATCGCGGGCATCATAACGTCGGCCAGCTTCATTGTGCCGTACAGCTTCAGCGCCAGCGCTAAGCCCGCGACGGTTCCCGGCACCGCGACGGAGCGTGGGCCCACTGTGGAAGCGTCGTTATCCAGCCTGCCGTTTGCATCGATGTACATATCGCGCGTGGCGCGGCCCGGAGCTACTTCGCGATAATCCAGAAAACTGCTGCGCCCGTCCGCCAAGCGCACCAGCATGAAACCGCCGCCGCCGATATTCCCCGCCGCCGGTTCGACCACCGCCAGGGCAAACGCTACAGCCACCGCTGCGTCGATGGCGTTGCCGCCACGCTGTAGAATTTCCACCCCGGCTTGCGAGCCGAGTTGCTCGTCAGTAACCACCATGCCGTGCGCAGCGCGTACCGCCTTCTGCGGCCACGCTCTTGGCAACTCCGCCTGCGGACGCTCGGGATCGCGATATTCCGCCGCGGCTTGCGCATGCGCGCATGGCGCACCGGGAACGATTGCAGCGAGGAACAGTGCAAGAAACAGCGGAACGAAGCGGGTCAATGGAATGGGCACGAAGCGAAAACACTAAGTGATTCCGGAGGAGTGGTCAAGGCAGTTGTAAGGGATAGAAACTGCTGGTGCCATCCAAGATTTGTAGATGCTCCGCGCCCAAAGAGATCGAGACAAGCTGCGGAGAAAACGGCTGGCGCGGAGAAACTGCTGTGAATCAGGCCGCACCGGCTGAGCGGGCGGCTGGTGCCGCAGCCTGGGCGTTATTGTTGTTCAGCGTCAGGGTCACTTGTTGCAACTGCAGGTTTGACGCGCTTGCCCTTGTCGCGGCGCCCACTGGATTGATTGTTGTCACCGGGCTGGCCGCTGGGGTCGCGTTGCCGCTCGCGAAGCGAATCACCACGGCCTGCAACAGCGACGCACCGGGTGTTGCGGCGCCTTTTGGGAGCGCACCAGCCGTGATTCCGGCACTGGCGGGAGCAGCGATGGTTAGGTTGCTGGCAAGGGCCTGAGACTGCAAGGAGCCACTGCCGGTTGCCGAAGTGACCGTCGCTGGCGCGCTGGTGACTTGCGGCGCGTGGCTCTGCGCCAGTCCTTCTAGCTGGTACAACAGGTCGGTGTAGGTGGTGGGATTGAAGTCCTGCAGCGCCGAAGCGATGCGATCAATGACCGTGATGTCCTGTTGCGACAAGCCCAGCGCGGCCAGCGCGTCATTCAGGGATTGCAGCTGGCTGTTGACCGCGGCGATTAGCGCGACGGATGGCGGCGGGATGAACGTCAAGGTTGGGGTCGTGGGCGCTGCGGCGATCACCGCCGTGGTTGCGCTGGTCGCGGCGTTGCGCTGGCCCGCGGCGGAAGGATTTCCAGGCGCTGACGCCGAAGGGGTACCGAGGATGAAGTTGGCCGCCGCGGTAAACAACGAGAGAGTCTTAACGCTGAAGAGGCCCGCGGCTTGGGCGGTGGCGTCGGAAGCATTGCTCTGCGTCGAAGCGGTGAATTGATCTGTGCCGGGCAGAGTCGGGGCGGGCGCAGGCGTGGCGCTAGGAGTGGAAACGGCCTGGGGGTTCTGCGGCGTGGACGGAGAACTTTCCTGGGCCTGCGACTGGCTGAGCAGCCGCTCCGCCAAGTTGATGATGCCGATGTGTGCCATGCATGCCTTGCCTCCCCCGGCACCGGGCTGGATTGAACGGACGGTGCACGTGGAATGGGCCCTTGGGATACGAAGGGCGCTGAAGAAGATACAGCGTGAGTATCGGCAGGAGGCGGACGAAACTTTAGTTTGTAATTTGTAAATCGTTAGGGCGGTGGTAAAGGCGGGGTGCCCGTGGTGTTTTGTGGAAGTGTTCATTCTAATG
>DATFYV010000065.1:0-3088 GCA_035314845.1 Candidatus Acidiferrum sp. | reverse complement strand
GACATAAACAGCAAATTCTTGTACACCGACACATCGCCCTGCCCGCCCGGGCACACCATGGTGGTCAGCACCTTGGTGTTCGCCGGCTCGCTGATGTCGTAAATATTCACGCCATAAAAATTCCCCTGGAACAAGTGATTGCCCTGGAACGCAAAGTCCGAGTTCGCAAACGCCAGTTGCGCGATCACCAAATGCGTCGGCTTCGGTATTTTCGCCGTGTTGTTGATCCCCAGTTGCCCAATCATCTTTTCCACCTTGGGATCATCGGGATCGTCCGTCCCCAGTTGAAACGCGTCTGCCTTCTTCAACAGCGTCAAGTGCTTGATGCCCATCGACGTTTCCCCCGCGTCATACAGCCCTGGCGTCAGCTTGGCGCGCGGATCGCTCGCATCCGATCCCATCATGCCCGGCGGCAACACTGGCGCCGGCTCCGGAGCAAAGGGATTCTTCTCTTCTTCTTGCGCTTCGGGCGCGGGTTCCTCCGCGGGCGCCTGCTTTGCGGAAGCCTGGTCTGCGGGAGACGGTGTGGTTGGAGACGGAGTCGCGGATGGCGGAGCCGCTGGAGGCTGAGTTGCCGACGGCGGCGTCGCTTGCGGCGGGGTTGCTGACGGTGAGGTCGCTGGAGGCTGAGTCGCAGGCGTCCGTTCCTGTGCCGCCAGTCGGCTCACTCCAAAACACAAAATAAGCGCAGCCGCCGCCACACGCAGCGCAACACTGGACACTCGGTTCATCGTTTCTCCCCTGACGATTTTTTCTCCAGCATCCCCTGCATAATACGGATCTCCGCCCGTTGCGTATTGTCCGCATCCGTGGCGAAGTTAAAAAGGTCGGCATCCTGTCCCGCGCCCGCGGTGTCAAACAAATCCTTCACCATCGTCAGCGCGCCACCGTGATGCTGAATCATCCCTGTCAAAAACAACCTATCGAACTCCGCACCCTTCGCCTCCCGCAGCGCCTCCATCTGCTCCGCCGAAAGCATTCCAGGCATCAGCGCCATCCCGCCGCTGCCCATATCCGTCCCCGGCATATTCATCTTCGAGGAATCCGTCGCGGACGTATCCATCTTGGACGCATCCGTCTTCGCCATGCCCGCCGCCATGCCCGCCATCGCCACCGAAGTCGCCTCGCCCCGCCCCGCCAGCCACCGCTTCATAAATCTAATTTCATCCGCTTGCGAACTGCTAATCCGCGCCCCCAGCGATCGCAACTCCTTGTTCTCCGTATGCGACGCAATCAGTGCCGTCATCTCCACCGCTTGCGAATGATGCATGATCATTCCCTGCATGAACTCCACATCCGCCCGCGACCGCGGCGGCAAGGTGCCTTTCGTCGACCCCGGCAGCGTCTTGCTCGGCTGACCCGGCGCTCCCGGCTGCACCACCACCGGCCCAGCAGCCTCCGCCTGCCCCGCGCGTGTATCCCACGCGCAGAAAGCAGCGCTAGCGCTAACAGCTAGCAGCATCCCACACCACACCGCCAATCCCGTCGCAGACGAGAACCTGCCCATGCGCACATGCAAGCGGAGAAACCGATAAAGCTTCAACTTCGCTCCATCATCAAATGTCTTCAAGTACTCCCCAAAAAAATGCGCGGCCAAACGCCAGACAGAGAAATGGCCCGCGCTCCTCTAACAACTCCGGGAGCGTCACGTCGCCAATCCCGTTTGAGCCCATTGATTGTAATTGATTGTAGAGGAAGTCCCAGTCTCACCGTCGGAGAACGCGCTAGAATCAGGGTGCCGCGCTTCAGCGGCTGCCCGCAGGCAGAGACTTCAAATACGCGATGATGGCCTTAGCGTCTTCATGGTGCATGTGATAAATGTGCATCGGCGGGCGCAACACTTCCCCCTCCGGCCCTGTCCCCTTCTCCAAAATCGTCGCAAACTGCTCATCCGTAAAACTCGGCATCCCCGCCAGCGGCGGCGCGGCATCCGCCCACGGCTGAATCGCCGCCACCGGACGAATCCACGTGCTCGCCCCTTGCAGCCACGCGTCCGTCTTCAACTCCCCGCGCGAATTGCGCGGCGTGTGACACTCCCCGCACATGGCCACATTTTCCACTAGATATTTTCCGCGTTCCACTTCCCCACGCTCCGCGCCGCTCTGCGCCCCAGCCGTGCGTTGCGCCCGCGCAACACCGACCGCCGCTACCGCCGTCAATCCCACTCCCGCCAACAACACTTTCCAATTTGCCACACGCATGCAATCCTCCGTCCGCATCCCGCGCCGCAAAATAAACTGCCGCGCGAAGCCGCCATCTTAATACTCTCACGAAGGCCAACAAAAAGCGGGCCGCAAACTCTGCCGGCCCGCTTCCGTTTTCGTACCATGCAATTCTTGGCAAGCTCTTTGGTCTTGCCTTAGCCAAAAAGCCTTGCGCTCAGCTCTTGCCGAAGGCTCGCCCAATATCCACCACAAAGCGGTATTTCACGTCATTCGCCAACAGCCGCTTGTACGCCTCATTGATTTGCGTCGCGGGCACAAGTTCAATGTCCGAGACAATATTATGCTGTCCGCAAAAATCCAGCATCTCTTGCGTTTCCTGGATCCCCCCGATTCCCGAACCCGCAATCGACCGCCGCTTCATCAGCAGCGGAAACGCGGACACCGACGCCGGGCGGTCCGGCGCGCCCAGCAACACATGCACAGCATCGCGTTTCAGCAGCGCCACATACGCATTCACGTCGTGATCCGCCGAAACTGTATCCAGGATAATGTCAAAGCTCGCCCCCTGCGCCTGCATCGCATTCGCGTCGTTGGACATCACCACTTCATTCGCGCCCAGCCGCAGCGCATCCTCTTTTTTCTTCGCCGAAGTCGTGAACTGCACTACGTGCGCGCCCATCGCGTGCGCCAGCTTCAGACCCATGTGTCCCAATCCGCCCAGCCCCACCACTCCAACTTTGCTTCCCTTCCCGGCTTTCCAGTGCCGCAGCGGCGAATACGTCGTAATTCCCGCGCACAGCAGCGGCGCCGTCGCCGCCAGATTCAGATTCGCGGGAATCTTCAGCGTGTACGCTTCATCCGCCACAATCGTGCTCGAATACCCGCCATACGTCGGCTCGCCCTTTTTATCCAGCGCGTTATAC
>DATFYV010000064.1:0-6952 GCA_035314845.1 Candidatus Acidiferrum sp. | reverse complement strand
CGCGCGGCGTTCACCGCCGAACTGCAATCCGCGATTCTGCACGTGGTACAAAAGCACAGCGCGCCGTTTGTGGCGCCGCCTGAAACCACCGAGGTAGCTTCTGGCGGCCCGGCCGCGGCGGGCCGGGCATACCGTCTGGTGCTGGGCTGCTACCCGCTGCCGCTAGCGGGTTCCAAAGACACCGAGAGTTCCAGTCGAGTTCCCGAGACCACCACGAACGAACTGGATGGAGAGTCATGAGCGAAACCAAAGCAACCCCTGCGGAGCCGGTTAAGAAAGCCTTGCGGAGGGAAATCGAGATCGCCGCGCCGGTCGAGGAAGTCTGGAAGGCGCTGACCGATCCGCAAGAACTGACCAAATGGTTTCCGCTCGAAGCGCGCATTACCCCGGGCGTGGGCGGCAGCCTGTTTCTCTCCTGGGGGCCAGCGTGGGAAGGCGAGACGCAGATCGTGGGGTGGGAGCCGGGCAAGCGCTTTGCATGTCAGGACAAGCTGGCGCTGATTGAGTGGACGCTGGAAGCGCGCGGTGGCAAGACCATCTTGCGTCTGGTGCAGAGCGGTTTTTCCAGTGGCGCGGCGTGGGAAGACGAATGGTTTGACTCCACCACCTTTGGCTGGGGCTTTATGCTGGTCAGCTTGCGCCACGCGCTGGAACGTCATCGCGGCCAAACGCGCCTGGTGGCCTGGCCCAAGGTGAAAACCACTCTTTCACGCGAGGAAGCCTATCGAAAATTAGCCGCCGCAGGGGCGCTCTTTACGCAAGGCTTTGGCGACCCAGGCGGCGAATACCGCGACGGAGCCGAGTACGCACTGACGACGGAAACCGGGGAAAATATCAGCGGAGAGGTGGAATTCGTGCGTCCTCCGCGCGGATTCTGCCTGCGCGTCTCGCAATGGAATGACGCTTTGCTTTGGGCTAGTATCGAGGGCACTTCCGGCGAGCTCGAAGTGCAGCTGTGGCTCTCCGCCTTCGGATTGACGCCCGCAGTCGTTGGCAGTTGGGAAAATCGCTGGCGGCAAAAACTCGAACAAATTTTTTCCGGCTCAGTCTTTCGCTGACCATTCTCAAGCAAGGAGCTCGCCATGGGACGCCCCGTAGTGCACTTTGAAATCGGTTGCCAGGACAGCAAGAAGACGCAAGATTTCTACCGCGCCATGTTCGATTGGAAAATCGAGCAACAAGGTCCGGCGGCGATGATTGCCGCGGAAACGGGTGGCATCCCGGGGCATTTCACCTCGCTGGGCCACGAGCCGCAGCACTACACCACCTTTTACGTGGATGTGGAGGATGTTGCTGAGGCGCTGGAGAAAGCAAAAACTCTGGGAGGCAAGATGCTGGTGCCGCCGATCGAGCTGCCCACCGGCACCTTTGCCTGGATGCAGGATCCCGAAGGCAACACCGTGGGTCTGTGGAAGGCCAAGAAGTAAGTTGTTCGGAATTGTTTGGGCCCTAGGAAGAATGTGAACTCATGCGGAGGAATCGTTAATGCGCGACAAACATTGCAAGTTGACCCTGGCAACTCTATTGGTTCTGATGTTGGCCGCAACGGCGTCTATCTCGGCCAGCGACCAACAGAAGGAATCCGCTGCGCCTGCAGCGCAGCCAGCGAAAGGTTCGCCAGAAATGGACCGCCTGAAATTCTATATCGGTGAATGGGACTACACCGAGACGTACGTGAAGAACTCCATGCATGCAAACGCCGCAAAGAATACGGGTTTGTATACCAGCAAGGTGGGCCCAGGGGGGAATTCTGTGGTGCAAACCTTTCATTCGCAAGGGCCGGTGGGGGATTTCGAGGGACTTCTGGTGATTACCTGGGATCCCTACGAGAAGGCTTACAAGGAATATCTGTTTGCGAGCGATTTTCCGAGATGCTATATGGCGACCGGTCAATTTGAGGGTGACGAACTGGTGTTCCGCGGCTCGGTTTCGATGGGCGACCGGATGAGCATGGCGCTGCGAAATACCACCAAGCTGGTGGCACCCGGGAAGATTAGCAGTGCGACCTATGCCGCCGTGAATGGGGCTCCGGAGGAGCTGATGGTTACGGTCGATGCGGTGAAGAGGTAGGGCTCGGGGAAATTGCCGAGCTGACGGAGGCTGCGCGAGCGGGATGCCGGACTGAAGTCGCACCTACATTAGACGCCGCAAGGATGGTTGCGCCGAGACTTACTATTGCGATGGGTTTCCCGCGCCATCTTTGAAGGAAATCAGGACGAGGCGCGCTTCCGGTCCATCCTCTACGGTGAACTTGGGCTCAGCCTGCGGCTGTAGCCACATCATTTCGCCGGGATGCAGAATTTGAGTCATCATGCCGGGAACGCGCGCCACCTTGACGGGCGCCCCGGAGACTGCGATGAGCAGTCCCGGCAAAGTATGCGGTTTGTCAACAACGTCGCCGGCGCGGCGCACAACCAGGGAATCCACGCGAAGCTCGTCAGTCTCCAACACGGGACGCGTGCCGATGGGGGCGTTCGGCTCGTCGCTGCTCAAATTGCAGGCGCCGAGATCGCCGGGCACGATTTTGTCGCACAAATTGCGCGGCTCGCCCTGCGGATGCAGCAATTCGATCGTGACATTATTAAACGGCACGCCCGCATCCGCCTTAACCAAATGCGCGAATCCGCCGCGCGAATAATTCACCTGCCCATCGGCAGTCTTGCCGCGCGCTTCCGGCTTGCCGGCTACATCATTTGCAAATTCCGCCGCGCCCAGACTGACCGCCAGGTAGGGTTCATCGTGCGCATGCAGCAGCGTACTTTCGCCTGCGGGCAAACTGAACCGGAAAGCGCGCACATAGGTATTGTCGACCATCAGGTGATGATGCGGCTCTTTCGCCGTGTCCACGGGGGCCATATTCACGCCTGTCGGCGCCTGCCCCAACGCTGGCACGCCAAACAAAAGCGCCGCTGCTAACAAGCGACGATTCATCTATGCCACGCGCTCAAAAATACCCGCCGCGCCCATGCCGCCGCCGATGCACATGGTCACCATGCCAAAGCGCCCATTTTTCCGCTGCAAATCGCGGATGATGGTAGCCGTCAATTTCGCTCCAGTACAACCGAGCGGATGCCCGAGGGCAATCGCTCCGCCATTGGGATTCACACGCGAGGCATCGAGTCCCGCCTGCTGAATTACCGCCAGCGACTGCGCCGCAAACGCTTCGTTCAACTCAATCACATCGATATCCGCCAGCGACAATCCCGCCTGCTTCAGGGCCTTGGGAATGGCATACACCGGGCCAATGCCAAACTCCTCGGGCTTGCATCCCGCGGTGGCATAGGCCACGAAGCGCGCCAGCGGCTTCAGCCCCAGCGCCGCCGCGCGTTCGGCGCTCATCACCACCACCGCCGCCGCTCCATCGCTCATCGGCGAACTGTTTCCCGCGGTCACTGTCCCTTTCACATGAAACGCCGGCTTCAGTTTGGCCAGCACTTCCACGGAAGTTTCCGCGCGCGGCAACTCGTCGGTGTCAAACGTAAGCGTCTGCGTAACGGCTTTCGCCGCCTTGCTCCCGTTCTTGCTCCCCGCAGCGGCGCCGTTCACGAGTGTGGTGATTTTCACTTCCACCGGCACGATCTCGTCCTTAAATTTTCCTTCGGCGATGGCCGCGATCGCTTTCCGATGCGAGTCCGCCGCAAACTGGTCCGCTTGCTCGCGCCCGATACCAAATTTTTTCGCGATATTCTCCGTGCCCAGCCCCATATTAATATACGCATCCGGATAGTTGTCGATGAGCCAAGGATTCGGCGAAACCTTATTCCCACCCATGGGCACCAGGGACATCGACTCCGTGCCCCCCGCCACAATTATCTCCGCGCCCCCGGAGCGAATGCGTTCCGCCGCCAACGCGATAGCCTGCAAGCCAGATGAGCAGAAACGGTTGATGGTCATCGCCGAGGTTTCCACCGGCAAGCCCGCGCGCAGCGCCGCAATACGCGCCACGTTCATGCCCTGTTCGCCTTCCGGCATGGCGCAGCCCAGAATCACGTCGTCGACATCCTTGGCGTCCAGCCCCGGCGCGCGCAACAGCGCTTCCTTAATCACCAGCGCCGCCAAATCATCCGGCCGCGTTGTGCGCAGCGTCCCCTTGTAGCCGCGCCCTACCGCCGTACGTACCGCTGAAACAATCACCGCTTCCGGCATAAATGACCTCGTAGGAATACCAAACTCGTGTGTGAACTCACCGCGCGAATTGCTAAACACTATTGGATGCCCTGGCCGCAAAAAAAGCAAGATTGCACGAATGTCGGTGGGTATGGCTCCCGGCTGGGAACGGTTCTTATGCGCCTAGCCGCCGGACTTTGCGGCACCAGCATCGCCGTGGGTTACCAGGCGCATGGTGCGCACATACTCTCCAAACGCTCGGCGCCCAGCAGTGGTGATGGAACAAATCGTCAGTGGATACTTGCCTTTGAATGTCTTGGTGATGACCACGTATTTTGCTTCCTCGAGTTTCGCCAGGTGGCTGGACAAATTTCCCTGCGTCAGACCGCATTCTCGCTGCAGGTACAGAAAATCGGCCTCCGGAACGGCGGAGAGAATGGTCACGATCATCAACCGCGCCGGTTCGTGAATGACGCGGTCCAGGGAAGCCAGTTCCTGCAGCCCGGGAGTCATTGCCCGGAAGCACCGGGCAGCGGATTCTGCCGCAGGTACCGTCCTAAGGTCACCAAGCCGTCGAGGATGAAGAGCACTCCGCCCGCACCGACAAAGTAGGCTGCGCGATCGTGCTGCGCGATGCTCCCCGCTAGAAACGTGGACATACAAAAACCAAACACGGGATAACCCGCGATGATGATCCACAAGGGTTGCCGTGTCTCACGGCAAATCAACCACGTCGCCAATCCCATCGCCAAGCCAGCCGCAGTACAAATCCAGGGGTTGGAAATCAGCAGCACTGCAAAGCAGGCCGCCAGCACCCCGGCTGCGGAGAGCCACAACCGCGTACTGTTTTGCCTACGGATGCGCGCTTTCTCTGCCGCCAGGGAAGGATCTTCGTTCAACGAAAGGGTCGTGAGGTTCAGCGCTGTGGCGGCATCTTCGTTCAGGAATGGCGGCGTCACGTAGCCCGTCCGTGGATACGTAATTCTCTCTTTCAACCATTCCAGAATCGTTCGTTGCCGCACCGCCACGACGCAGTAAAGGATCACCGCGGCGAGCGATACAGCGCGCCCGAGCGTCGTGTGCGTAAAAGTGCCATTACCCAGAATCTCCGCGGCAATCAAGAGAGACAGCGCCCCTTGCAGCAGGATGGGCAAGCCATCGACGAACCAGTAGGACAGCGCGCGTAGTTTGGGGTTGGGAAGAGGAGATGTAGGCATGGGACCTCCGTATCGCAGTCTAGTTTGCATCACAAACTAAAAATCGTCAAGCTCTTTTTTCGCAGTCCTTGTAGAAGAGGATGGCGAGAAGGCCAACCCTGTACCACGACACCGTTGCATGCCTTTTTGTCTGGCGCCTATACTGGCGGGTAATCGCTCCTCCGGGCGCTTGTGGCGCGCACCGGTGTGCGACCACGTGTTTGCACCAAATTCAAAAAAGGTCAGGGCCAACCGCTCGTGGAGGAAACCAAGCAATTTCCCGCGGTCGAGCGCCGCCGCAATTTGGCGGTGCCTTTCGATCGCGAAGCGGGCGAAGTCGCGGTCTTCCAGGAACTTGGGAAGGCCCTAACCTCTTCGCTGCAGCTCGATCAGGTTCTCCGTACCATCATGGAGAAGATCGACGAGTTTCTGCGCCCGGACAACTGGTCGCTGCTGCTCCTCGACCAGGAAAAACAGGAACTGTATTTCGAACTGGCTGTAGGCAAGGCCTCGCAGGCCCTCAAAGACGTACGCATCAAGGTCGGGCAGGGAATTGCCGGCTGGGTGGCGGAGCACGGCGAGACCGTGGTGGTGCCCGACACCTCGAAGGACACGCGGTTTTTCTCCAAGGTCGACGAAAAGACCAAGACCGACACGCAATCCATCGTCGCCGTGCCGGTAAAGTTTCGCGATACCTGCCTGGGCGTGATCGAACTGATCAATTGTATCGGCCCCGATGGCTTCGATCCCCGCGATTTGAAATTGCTCGAAGCGCTCTCGGACTTCGCCGCCATTGCCCTGGAAAATGCTCGCCACGTGAAGCGCATTCATGAGTTGACCATCACCGATGACTGCACCTCGCTCTATAATGCGCGGCACATGAGTTTTATTCTGGAGACCGAGATTTACCGTTCCCAGCGCTACAATTACGAATTTTCCCTGGTGTTCATCGACCTCGACCATTTCAAACAGGTCAACGATACCCACGGTCACCTGGTGGGCTCCCGCCTGCTGGCGGAAATCGGCAACGCCCTGAAAGCTCGCTGCCGGCTGATCGACTTTGCCTTCCGTTATGGCGGCGACGAGTTTGTGATTTTGCTTCCTCAAACCTCCAAGGAAAACGCGCTAAACGTGGCGCGCCGCCTGCACAGGTTGATCCGCAACACCAACTGGCTTACCCCGGAAGGCTTACAGGTGCGTGTCACGCCCAGCCTGGGCGTAGCCTCCTATCCGGCGGATTCGCGCACCAAAGAAGGCCTGCTGCACCTCGCCGATGAAGCCATGTACCTCGTCAAGAATACCAACCGCGACAGCGTGGCCGCCGCCAACCTCGGAATCTTGCCCGACACCGTGGCCGGCGCGGATCCCCTGCCAGACATAGAAGAAGACTTTGACGCCGCCGCAGCCGGCCACGAAGACCGCCCCAGCCAGCTACCTCCAGAGCGCATGGAACGCCGCCGCGAAGGTGGACTGTAGCCGGTTCTCCGGGAGAAGTGCTGTGGGATCAACCGATCGGGAGGTGTTGCGTCGCCCCCTTGAAACTGCACGCCTAACCGGAAAAGTCCAGCCTGGTACCCTACGTCTCCGATGTGCTAAAGGCGCTCATGACGGACGATATTGAAGTTTTCATCCTCCGTCGGAGGCTGAAA
>DATFYV010000063.1:0-8343 GCA_035314845.1 Candidatus Acidiferrum sp. | reverse complement strand
CACCGTGAAGCGCAAGCTCCACTTATAGTGATCGCCCTGGAACAGATTGTCGTCGCCGACCGCAACATCGAACAAATTGCGCGGCGAAATCCGCGGAGGATTCTTGTCGTCATTCTCCGTGCCATCCGCGGGGATGGAGATACGCGTTGCGCCGTGCGGCAAACCCGGTGCGCAGCTGGTGATAGCGCTGGTTAGCGTAGCGAAGACGTTGCCGCAAAAAAGCCCGATGGCCGCCTGCTGATCCGCATCCAGAGTTAAAGCCGTCGCATAATCCGGCACCGAGCCCGCCACCAGGCCACTGTCGTACCTCCAATTGAAGCCCAACCACGGCCCCGTCTTCCACGGCTGATACTGCAAATGCGTGGTCTGGTTGAATTTTTCGTCGTGGTCGATGCGAAATACCGAGCCGCTCTGCCCCACGGTCACGCCCAGTCCGCCGACCTGCGGCGGAAAGTACCGCGCCGCCACGCTGGACATCACTACCAGAGCAGTCAAGCCGTGAAAATTCGGCAAGCTGGCGCGCAGCAGCCAGCCGGGAATTTTCGAGTTGTGCCAATCGATGGGAAAGGTGATAGGGGTATTTCCCAGTACGCTGAAATCGTATGCGTTGTGCGTGTACTTCCAGATGTATTCGCCGTCGACCACCAGGTATTTCCCGAAAGCCTGCTGCAGCCCGGCGTGAAACTCATTGCGAAAACCCGCTGGAGAATTCGCGGGCACGCAGGGAATCAGCACGGCGATGACATCCACGTTGCAGCCTGTGCTGGAGATGATTAGGTTTTCGTTGAAGGGCGTCTCTAGCGTGCGCGCATAGGAAACGCGCAACACGGTATTCGTCGGTTTCACGTTATACGCGATTCCCAGGCGCGGCTGTGCCTGGCTGGCGCCGGAAAGCCCTTTGTAAATATCGCCGCGGATGCCCAGATTAAACGACCAATGTCCCTTGGTGATGGTGTCCTGCGCGTAGAGGGAAAGCTCCTTCACGTCCGTGTGGCCGTTGAAGGTGAACAGTCCTCCTCCGCGCGTCAAATCGAACGGCAGGATCACCGCGCACGGACTGCTCGGCTGCGCGATACCGGTCGTCGTGTTGAAGCACGCGGTCCCATTGCTATTCGTGGTGTTGGGAACGAGGGTTGGATCGATGATTCCCAGGCGGTCGTTCTCGTCGAGAAAAGTCTGCTGGTAGGTAATGCCGGCCTTGAAGTTGTGTATGCCCTTCACGTAGGAGAGATCGGAGCGGACTCCCGCGTTGGTCAGTTTGCGGTCCTGCGCGATGGTTTCCGAATTGATGGGCCCGAAGTCCGCCAACGGATTGTTGCTTGGATAGTAGTTGTACTGGTCGCGCCGCACATAGGCCGCCAGATTGAAGACCGCGGTGGTGCCAATTAGATGTGTCCACGTGGGAGCGATGTTGAAGGTCCCAATCTTGGAGCGCTGATCGGTGTTCCCCAAATCAACTCCGGTGGGACTGAGCACGTTCAGATTGTCGTAGGTGTTGGGCGTCTGAAACCACGAGCGCGTGTACTGGAAATTGGCGTGCAGCGAATCCGCTTGATTCAACTGGTAATCCGCGTGATCAAAAGCATTTTCCTCGTTGCCCTTGTCGTGAATCGGAGCGAACTCTGGCGGGTCGAGAAAACGCCCGCTTTGCAGGCCGCTGACGGCGATGAAATTCCCCCACGTCTTGCCCCCGTAAGCCAGATCGAAGGCCGCGTTGCTGGTACCGAAGCTTCCGTAGGAGGCCGTCACACTTCCTGTGGGTTTGTCCACGCCGAGTCCCGATCTCGTCGTTACTTTGATTACCAAGCTGGTTTTGTCGCCAAACTCCGCCGGCGGGGCGCCGGAAATCACCTCCAGCGACTGAATGGAATCCGCGGGAATTTGGTTGGAGAATACCTTGCTGGTCTGATCCGTGATGGCCTGTCCGTCGACGGAGAAAGAATTCTGCGCGTGATCGCCCAGCCCATGCATGTTGCCGTTGGAGTCCGCCGCCACGCCCGGGGATACCAAGGTGATCAGCGAAGTCACCGACGAAGAAGCGCTCTCCAGCGGCATCCGGTTGATGATCCCGCGGTCCACGTCGGTGTGAAATGTCGACTCGGTCTCCACTAGGTCTTCACCACCGCCGTTCACCATAACGCTCTCGGTCGCCGCCGCTCCGAGGTTCAGCGACACTTGCAGGTTCACCCCCACACTGGAGCGCACATCCACATCTTGCGTTTGGGTGGCGAAGCCCGCCGCCGTCACCACCAAGTGGTAGCTGTTGAACGGAATATTCACGAAGCGAAAGTTGCCCTCCGTGTCCGTAACTGTCCGGCGCTCGAAACCGCTGACCACGTAAGTGATTTCGACCGTTGCGCCGGGAATAGCCGCGCCCGTGGGATCCTTAACTGTACCTTGGATAAAACTGGAATTTCCCGTTTGCGCGCAGAACGAACTTCCAGACATCGCAAATAGCGTCACCAAAAACAGAAACGACGAAATCCTGAAATGCCTTGCCATTTTTTTTCTCCATCCCTCGCGAGGGGGGCTATGTGTGCAGTTGTGGATAAGGCCGCCGGAAAAAATGGCGGTGACGCGCGCTGGAAATTCGAGCGTCGCGCCGGACTAGACCATCAGATGAAGGGAATTACGCGACAGGAGGGGCGCGTGAAGGGCGGTGCAGAGAATAAGAATCGTTTGGCGCGATGTGCTGGGGAAGCGAAGCGAGCCAGGTGGCCGGAGCGGGCGCAATGGACAGGGCCAGGCGCGCCGAGGCCAGCGCCGGCATGTGCAGCGCCTGACAAACATGGCAGGGCGTTTCCGGACCGTTGGTATGCTGGTGGAGGAGCGCGCCGCCACAGGCTAAGTACAACAATGCGGCACAGGCGAACAGGGCTAAAGCACGTTGCAGGTGGCTTCGACCGAGTTTGTGGTGCAAGATTCCCATTTTGAGAGCGCGGAGCGTCGCCTGAATTTCATACTAGACCTAAATACACGCCCGGGTGCTGGCTTAGACGCGCGACCCCGCGATTTGGTTACCCGCCCGCCTGGCTCGGCCATTGGGGTCTAGGGATTCTTTCGCAGCAGATCGACGATATCATCCACCTTTTCGTGCACATGATTGAGCGTGCGCGCCAAGCCTTGAATTTCCGATTCGGAGCGACGGTTCACCTCGTAGTCCAGCTCGCCACGCAGGCGATCTTTGGTGTCTTGGCGGTTCTGGCTCATCATAATCACCGGCGCCTGAATCGCCGCCAGCATAGAGAGAAACAGGTTCAGTAAAATGTATGGATATGGATCCCAGGCGCGCCCCCGCAAAATGGCGTTGGCCGCCACGTACACTGATAGCACGACGCCAAATGAAATGATAAAGCTCCACGAGCCGCCGAAACGCGCCACCGCGTCGGCCACGTGCTCGCCAAAAGTGGCTTGTTCCTCAATCAACTCGTTGGGACTGCGTGCCGCGCGCAAGCGCACCAACTCCTGCGAAGCATGGAACTGCTTGCCCAGCACCGTCAACATGTCCACGCCGGCGAGCGGTTTGCGCTGCAACAACACGGTAATATCGCGGTGGTCGACCTCCACGGCGGTGGTTTCCTCCGTGGCCATGGCCGTGGTTTGATGCGGTGTGCCATCGAGCATGGAGGCAAAGCCAAAGAACTCGCCGTGCACCGGACGGTCGACGAGCACTTCCTGGTGATCCTGGTCCACGGTGGTGACCTGCACAGCACCGGAGACCAGCACGTAGGCGCGGCCTCCAGGGTCGCCCATCTTATAAATGCGCTGGCGTGGCGCAAACGTTTTTAGCTCCACCTGGCTCGCCAGCACGGAGAGTTCGTCTTCGTCCAACAGGGCAAACAACGGAACACGATGCAAGATTTGCGAGTCGCAGGCCACCGGCCACCTCCGAATGTGGAACTTGACGAAAGAGCTTTCCACAAAAATGGTCGCGGGGACAACCGGTGGGAATAGCAAAAACCTCACCAGCGCGGTCATGAAGGTTGACCACACAACTATTCCGGCCTAAGCTCACTCTTACTATATAGATGCCTGGGCGCGCACACTACCGAGGGTTACTGGCTCTGCTCCTCGCGCTGATCTTTCTTGGGGCACAATTGCACTTCTGCGCCGATCTGAACGGCGCGCCCAGCGGTACGCACATTTGTCCGGTGTGCTCCGCGATTGGCGCTGCCGTGGTTGCTCCTTCACCGGACATCACTTTTGTTTCGCTGACTGCGCGCCTAGAGGTTTTCGCCCACACGGCAGCCAGTGCGCCCTTGATTCCGCGCGCCACATCGCCGCGCGCTCCTCCTGCCGCGTAGTTCCTCTTCGTTCTTGCCCCTCCGTCCATTCCTGAAGCAGCTACCAGTCCCTCTGCGGGACCACTGAGGAACGTTTCTATGAAGAAAGGATGGGCCCTAGCCACGATGTTGGTGGCGCTGCTGCCGGCATTTGCTGCCGCACAGCAGCAGAATCCCTTGCCGCCGCAGCCCGCTAACCCGCCACGCGCGGACACCACGCAGCCGCCGCCGGTGCGCATCACGCTGGACGACGCCATTCGACTGGCGCTGCAGCACGATCACGCTTTGCAGGCTGCGCGCACCACCATCCTTCAGAATCAAGCTCAGGAAATTACCGCCAATCTGCGACCCAACCCCGTCATTTCCTGGGACTCGCAATTCTTCCCGCTCTTTCATCCTGAGGAATTTGGCACCAGTTACTTGAACACCCAGGCGCAGTTCGACATCGGTATCGGCTATCTGTTTGAGCGCGGCAAAAAGCGCCAACACCGTCTGCAAGCCGCACGCGATCAGACCGAGCAGACCCGTGACCAGGTGAACGACACGCAGCGGCAGCTCATTTTCAATTTGTCGCAGCAGTTCGTGGACGTGCTGCTCGCGCAGTCCACCATCGACCTCGCCAATCAGGATCTCGACAGCTTTCAGCAGACCGTGGATATCTCCAATGAGCGTTACAAGCTTGGGGACATGAGCGAAGGCGACTTGCTCAAGATTCGCCTGCAGCTGCTGCAGTTCCAGAGCGATCTTTCGCAAGCGCGGGTCGCGAAAGTGCAGGCCCTCGCGCAGTTGCGGCAATACCTCGGCTTCGAGTCCGTGCCGGACAATTACGACGTGGATGGCCAGCTGGCCTACACGCCAGTCAAAGCCGGGATAGACGATCTCAAGGCCCTGGCGCTGCGCTCGCGCCCGGACTTAATGGCCGCGCAACAGGGGGTGGTGGCGGCGCGCAGCCAGGAATCGCTGGCGGAAGCCAACGGCAAGCGCGACCTGAACGTCACCTTTGACTACACGCATACCAACGGGCAAAGCAGCGGAGCGTTTTACTTCAACATCGATTTGCCGATTTTCGACCGCAATCAAGGGGAAATTGCGCGCACGAAATATGCCATCACCCAGGCACAGGAGCAGCAACTCGAGGCGGCGCAGCAAGTTTTGACCGACGTCGCGAGCGCCTACGCCAATCTGAAATCCAACGACGAAATTATTCGCCTGTACGAAGGCGGTTACGTCGAGCAGGCCAAGGAATCGCGTGACATCAGCGAATACTCCTACAAACGCGGGGCCGCCAGCCTGCTCGATTACCTGGATTCCGAACGCACCTATCGCGCCAACCAAATGGCCTATCGCCAGGCCTTGGCGAGCTACATGACCGCGCTGGAACAGATGCGCCAAGCTGTGGGAACGAGGGTTCTGCCATGAAAATGCTCATTCAGCGATGCCGTTTGTGTCAGCCTGCAACTGCTGTTCTCGCCGCGGCATTCGTCGTCGCCGCCGTTTTGCCGGGCTGCAGCTCCAGCGGTCCCGGCGAATCCGAATCCAAGATGACTTCGTACTCCGTTAACGAAAACAAGAATGACACTGCGTCGCTCTTCACCGTGCCGCAAGACCAAATGGCGCACCTGCAAGTGGTGACAGTGACGAAATCGGCGCTGCCCCGCGTGCTGCGTCTGACCGGCGCGGTCGCGTACAACGCGTTTGCCACCACACCGGTGTTTTCGGCGATCGGCGGCCCAGTGAAAGAGATCTTGGCGGAGCCGGGACAAGTCGTGCACCAGAACCAACCGCTGCTGATGGTCAGCAGCCCCGATTATTCGGCGGCGCGCTCAGCCTACCTCAAATCCAAGAGCGTATATCTCCTGGCGGATAAAAATTATCAGCGCTCCAAGGACCTCTACGAACACAAGGCCATCGCCGAGCGCGATTTGCAGCAGGCGGAGTCCGACCGCGCCGCCGCGCTGGCGGATTTGCAATCCAGCGAAGATGCCTTGCGCGTTTTAGGAATAAAAGATCCCGAGAAATTTGCGGACACCAAAGCGACTTCGGAAGTTCCGGTGCTGGCGCCCGTCAGCGGAGAAATTGTCGAGCGCCTGGTGGGCCCGGGCCAGTTGCTGCAAGCGGGCAGCACGCAGTGCTTCACGATTTCCGACACGAGCACCGTGTGGGTGCTGGTGAACGTATATCAGAGCGACCTGGCTTACGTGCACGTGGGCGACGCGGTGGAAATCAACACCGACAGTTATCCCGACAAATTTCACGGCAAGATTTCTTATCTCGCGCCGGCGCTGGATCCCACCACGCGCACGCTGCCAGCGCGCATCGTGGCCGGCAATCCCGGCAGCAAGCTGAAAAAGGACATGTATGTCAACGCGGTGGTGCAAGCAGGGGCGGTAAGCGACGCCCTGACCGTCCCAGACGCCGCCGTCCTGCGCGATACGGAAAACGTTACGTTCGTGTATCTGCAGACGGATACGAATAAGTTCGCGCGCCGCATCGTGAAAATCGGCGACAGCAGCGGCGGGCGTACACGCATTGGCAGCGGCCTGCAAGAAGGCGACAAGGTCGTCGGCGACGGCAGCCTGTTTCTGCAGTTCAAGAACTCTCTGGAGCACTAACGCGGCGAAAAACGTGGAAATGTTTACGGGGCAAACTTCGTGATTCATCGCATCGTGCAATTCGCGCTGAAGCAGCGCTTCGTGGTGCTGCTCTTCACCGTGCTGGTGGTCATCGCCGGCGCGATGTCTTTCCAGCGCATGCCCGTGGACGCCTATCCAGACCTTTCGCCGCCCATCGTTGAACTCATTACCCAGTGGCCCGGCCACGCCGCCGAAGAAGTCGAGCGTCTCACCACCCTGCCGCTGGAACTGGCTATGAATGGCACGCCCAAGCTAAGGATCATGCGCTCCATCTCCCTCTACGGGCTTTCCGACGTGATCCTGACCTTTGAGGACAACACCGATCCCTATTTCGCGCGGCAACAGATTTTTCAGCGCATCGCCGACGCTTCGCTGCCCACGGGGGTGACGCCCAGCATGGCGCCGCTGTTCAGTCCCAGTGGCCTGGTCTATCGCTATGTTCTCGACAGCCCGGACCGCAGCGCGCAGGAATTGCACACCATCGAGGCGTGGATTGTGGAGCGCGCTTACCGCGGCGTCCCGGGCGTGGCCGACGATTCGGGTTTTGGCGGGCCGACGATGGAGTATCACGTCCTGCTGGATCCCGTGAAGCTGAATAATTTTCATCTCTCAGTGGTGACGGTGATCGGCGCGCTCTCCGCCAACAACGCCAATACCGGCGGCGGCTTTTACACCCAGGGCGGGCAGTTCTATTACGTACGTGGCATCGGTTTGCTGCGCAATAACGAAGACATCGGCGAAGTGGTGGTCGGCAGCAACAACGGCGTACCCATCCGGATCAAGGATGTGGGCAGCGTGGAAATCGGCCACGCGCCGCGCCTGGGCATTTTTGGTTACGAGAAGAATGACGACGCCGTGGAAGGCGTCATCCTGATGCGCAAAGGAGAGCAGGCGCAAACGGTCCTGCAAGGCGTCGAGCAGAAAACCGCGGAGTTGAACCGCAGTATTTTGCCCGCGGACGTCAAGATCCATCCGTTTTACGACCGCAGCGATCTGGTGCGCGTGACCACCGACACAGTGGAGTGGAACCTCATTCGCGGCATGGTTCTGGTCCTGGTGGTTTTGATTTTTTTTCTGGTGAGTCTGCGCGCCGCGTTGATTACCGCGCTTACCATCCCGCTGGCGCTGCTCTTTGCGTTTATTTTTCTGCATGCCACCGGGGAGGCGGCAAATCTGCTTTCCATTGGCGCCATTGACTTCGGCATTTTGATCGATGGCACCATCGTGATGGTCGAAAATATTTACCGCGAACTCGGCCTGCGCAAGGGCCAGACCTACGATCTGCACGAAGTGATACTGCAAGCCGCGCGCGACGTGGACCGCCCCATTTTTTATTCCGTCGCTGTGATTATCGCTGGCTATTTGCCCATCTATGCGCTGACCGGCGCGGCGGGAAAACTATTTCATCCCATGGCCGACACCATGGC
>DATFYV010000062.1:0-2261 GCA_035314845.1 Candidatus Acidiferrum sp. | reverse complement strand
ATCCGGTCCGTCGCGGCTCCGACATCCAGTCGCACGTCGAGAGTGTACGTTTCACCGGCGTCCAGTTTCACCCGGGTATTCACTTTGGTCTTAAAACCTGGGTTGGTTACGGTAACGGAATAGGTACCCGGCGCAATGGCGGGAAAGCGGTAAAGACCTTCGGGATTCGAGCGCCGCTCAAGCTCCTGCTTTGTTTCCTTTTGCAGAATTCGTACCGTGGCGCCGCTGATGCTTCCGCCGCTGGAGTCGGTGACGGTGCCTTCCAGGTTGGCGCGGTCCGTCTGTGCGAAGCCCGGCAAGGCGAACAGCAGGATTGCCAGGACCGGCAAGATGGCGCGTAACTGGAGATCAGGTAAGGAGCGACGGGTTCTGGGGGACAGCTGTGTCATGACTGGACCTCTCTGTGGCTGGCGGAGTGTCTGAAAACACGGTCCTTAGTACCGGGACCGTCACGGCAAAATGACTCACTCGACGTTTTGCACATTAAAAGCGAAGGCCGGAAACGGGCGATGACGGCACATGCAGAAATCGTTAAAACGACGCTGAATTTCTTTCAGAGAGGGCGCAGTGACAGGTCGTAGCGTTCCGCAACTGCCGGCAGACTAGCCGTAGCCGGCAAACGCACGTGAAACGTCGAACCCTGTCCCACCGTACTTTCGGCCGCAATGGTCCCGCCATGCATTTCGCAAATCCAGCGCGCAATCGCCAGTCCCAAACCGGCACCGCCGTTGTTTTTGTTGCGCGCCCGGTCGGCGCGATAAAAGCGATCAAAGATATTGGCCAAATCGGACTCGGCAATGCCGATGCCAGAGTCGCGCACGGTAATGTCGGCGTGCCCGTCGCATTGCGCCAGGGCAATTTCACAGCGCCCGCCGTTGGGGGTGTACTTCACCGCGTTGTCCAGCAGGATCAGCAGCATGCGATCGATAGCGATGGAGTCGGCTTTCACGCGAACTGGCTTGGTGGGAACATCCGCGCTGACTTCCAAGCCCTTTTCCGCCCCCAGCAGCGCCGCGCGTTCCCGCGCTTTTTGCACGTGGGCCGTTAAATCCAGGGGATGCATTTCCATTCCCGCGGCACCCGCGTCGGCTCTCGCCAAGGTGAGCAAATTCTCCAGCAGCTCGGAAGTGTCCACGGAGGTTTCCAGAATCTGCAGCAGCGCGGCGCGATACTCGTGCTCCGCACGGGGCCGCCGCAGGGTAATCTCGGCGGTAGAGCGAATCACGGTCAGCGGGGTTCGCAAGTCGTGCGAGGCGTCCGCGGTGAACTGCGTGATGCGTTTGAAGGAGGTGTCAATGCGCGCCAACATGGCATTGAGAGTTTCCGTCAAGCGGCGTAGTTCATCGCGAGCCCGGGGAACCTCCAAACGGCGAGACAAATTTTGCGCGCCGATGAGTTCGGCGGTTTCGATAATCCGGTTGACGGGAGCGAGAGAGCGTCCGCTGAGCCAATAGCCCAACAAGGAAGCCAATAACACCAGCAGGGGCAAAATTTCTTTTTCAATCAGGCGAAAATTGTCGAGGGCTTGATCGAAAGGCTCGGTAGGGACGGCGGCGTGAATTTCAAAAAACTGACCGTCAATGGCGACGCGCTGCAGGGCGATGCGATATTGCGAGGAATTCAGATTGTCGGTGACGAAGGAGATGGCCTGCGCCTCGGCCACAGGCAACGGTGCGCGGGGCTGCTCGAACTGCGGTGAGCGAAACAACCAGGCGCCATGCGCGTTGGCTACCTCGAAAAGCGCGCCATTGGCCCACAGACCCGCCAACTCGCGCAATTCTTTGCGAATCTTGTCGTCGCCCTTCGTAGCGTTGCCGGCCAGCAGGCGCTGAATCGTTTCAAGATTGGTTTGCGATGCATTGTTTACGGTGGCCTCAATGCTGCGGCGGAAGCCGATGTCGCTGACCCAAAAAAAAGCCACGAACGACAGCGCCATCACAGCGCTGTACAGCAGCGTGAGCCGCGCGCGAATAGTAAGGTTCATGATGGGCGCGAGATTCCTGCCGAGTATCCGAATCCGCGATGCGTTTGAATGAGTTTGTTGGCAGCGCCGTCCTCCACCTTCTTGCGAAGCAGGCGCACAAACGCGTCCACAGTGTTTTCGCCGATATCCCGGCGATTGCCCCACACGGCATCCAAGATTGCGTGGCGCGACAAGACGCGTCCGGCATTGCGCACCAACAGCTCCAATAGCCGGAACTCCGTGCTGGACAAAAAAATCTCCCGCCCGCCGCGAAACGCGCGGTTGGAGCTGACATCCA
>DATFYV010000061.1:0-5120 GCA_035314845.1 Candidatus Acidiferrum sp. | reverse complement strand
GTGCGCCTGAATTTCTAGTTTTCAGGAGTTCGGCGTATCACCGCGCATGTTATTTCAGCCAGCCCACGCCTGCGACGAGCCGGCGCGGGTTGGGATAGTGCGTGGTCCTGTTCGGTAGTGAATTCGCAAAAATTCCGCGCGGGAGGAGACAAATATGTGGCAAACAACGAAGCGAGCAATTTTCCCATTCATCTGGGCAGCGATTCTTGTCGCTGTCATGGCGGTTAGCGCGCGGGCGCAAACCGGCGTCACCACCTTCACCGGAAGCTTCGGCGACGGCGCCACCTATTTGGTGGAAGTACCGGCCAACTGGAATGGCACTCTTTTCCTCTACAGTCATGGTTACGTGGTCCCCGGCGCCGCGAATCCCGCCACTGATGTCGGCGATCCTGTCACGCGATTTTTCATGCTTTCCAGCGGTTATGCACTCGCAGGTTCGTCCTACGCTACGACCGGATGGTCGATCCACGAAGCATTGCAAGACCAGATCGCCGTGCTCGACCTGTTCGATAAGCTCGTCGGGCATCCGAAGCGGACAATCGCCTGGGGTCACTCGTTGGGTGGCATTATTACGGCCGGCCTGATTCAGCGTCATCCGGGTCGTTTTGACGCGGCGCAACCCATGTGCGGCGTGCTGTCCGGCGGGGTGGCTACCTGGAACACTGCGCTCGATGGCGAATTTGTTTTCAAGACCCTGCTGGCACCGGGCACTGGACTGCAAGTCGTTAACATTGCCAACCCCACCGCTAATTTTGAGCTTTCCGAGGAGATTCTTGCCCAAGCCCAAGCCACTCCGCAAGGCCGCGCTCGCATAGCTCTGGGCGCCGCCATGTCCGACACCCCCGGGTGGTTCACGCCCTTGTCGCCGGAGCCCGCGCCGGACGATTACGTCAGCCAGGAGGCCAACCAATTCCTGTGGGATCAACAGGTAGATTTTCCGTTCACCTTCGCGTTTCGCGCGGAGCTCGAAGCTCGCGCCCACGGGAACGTCTCCTGGAACACGGACGTGGACTACCGGAAGCAATTGGAGCGCTCCATCGACCGTGAAGAGGTTCGCGCGCTGTATCAGCAGGCGGGCCTCGACCTGGACGCCGACCTGAAGACCCTGAACGATGCTGTGCGCATCAGCGCCGATCCCGAAGCCGTGCACTACCTCGAACGCAATATTATTTTCGACGGGCAAATTCACATTCCGGTCCTGACGCTGCATACCACTGGAGATGGCTTGGTGGTAGTGCAAAATGAAAGCGCCTATAAAAAGGTGGTCGATGAAGTAGGCAACGGCGAATTCCTGCGGCGCACCTTTATCTCCCGCGCGGGCCACTGTGCGTTTACTCCCGCGGAGACCATCGCTGCGGTCGGGACGCTTATCAACCGGCTGGACACCGGCAAATGGCACGGCGTCGACGCCACGGACCTAAATAACGAAGCCGCCGCGCTGGGTCCGAACTTCAACATTTTTAGTGCCGGAGCCGGTGTGGTGGCAACTCCCCCGGCGTTCATCGACTTTGAGCCGAGTCGCTACCTGCGACCGTTTGACGCCGCGACCTTCGACTGCGATTTCGGCTTTTGGTGCCGCGACTCGCACTGGCAACTGGACCTGCACTAGGGTTCCAGCGACTCGGGAGATGAAATTGTCGGCCATGGAACCCGCGGAGCGCGGCCCTTGGTGGAGTATTGTGTTAGTACCACACACATGATATAAACGCTCACTTTCTGAACCCCGTCCATCGGAGATCAACCTTTTGCCAGCCGGTATGAACAAGCTTCAGATGTTCGATCTCAGCGGGCGCGTGGCAGTCATCACCGGCGGCTCCGTCGGTCTGGGACGCCAAATGGCCGAGGGCCTGGCCGAAATGGGCGCCAACCTGGTGCTCTGCGCGCGCAAAAAGGAGCGTTGCCAGCAGGCGGCCGAGGAAATGGAAGAGCTGGGCGTTCAGACGCTGGCGTTGGCCTGCGATGTGAAAGACCCAGCGAGCATTCGCGCCGTTGCCGATGCCGCAGTCAAGCATTTTGGCCGCATCGATATCCTGGTCAACAATGCCGGTACCTCCTGGGGCGCGCTAACGGAAGAGATGACTCTCGAGCAGTGGAACAAAGTCATCGAAACCAACCTCACCGGCACGTTTCTTTTTTCCCAAGCCGTCGGCAAGGTGATGATCGCCCAACGCCGCGGAAAAATTATCAACATTGCCTCCGTCGCCGGAATGCGCGGCTCGCCGCCGCGATTTTCCGCTATCGGCTACAGTTCCAGCAAAGCCGGAGTGATCATGTTCACAAAGGACCTTGCCTGCAAGTGGGGCGTGCACAATATTCAAGTCAACGCCATTGCACCGGGTTGGTTTCCCACGGACATGTCGGAGAAAGTGATCGAACGAAATAAAGAGAGCCTGTTGGCGGGCATTCCGCTGGGACGTTTCGGCGGGCCGCAGGATCTGAAGGGCGCGGCCATTTTTCTGGCTTCGGATGCTTCTAATTTTGTTACCGGGCATACTCTGGTCGTCGATGGAGGGCAATCCGCCTGATCGCGGGCGCGGCTCACAATGAATATTCCCCTTACCCCTTTGCGTTTTCTGCGTTACGCGGAGCAGCAATATCCGAAGCGAACCGCGGTGGTCTGCAATGATGCGCGCTGTAACTATGCGCAGTTTGCGGAGCGCGCGCGACGATTGGGAGGTGCGCTCCGCCATGCTGGAGTTCAGCCCGGCGACCGCGTGGCTTTTCTCAGCACCAATTGCCACCGCCTGCTGGAAGCCTATTACGGCGTTCTCGAAGCTGGTGCGGTGCTGCTGCCGCTGAACATTCGTTTGTCGGCCGGCGAGCTGGGCTACATCCTGAACGATGCCGGCGCCACGATCCTTTTCATCGAAAAACAATTCCTTCCGCTGGTCGAGGCCTTTCGCAAGGACCTAACCACGGTGAAAATATTCTGCCTGCTCGAGGGCTCTCCGGAAGCTTCATGGCTCTCCCCGCGGAACTATGAAGAGCTGCTGGCAGCGGCCGAGCCGCACCGGGCCGACGTCGCTGCGGTTGACGAAAATGCCGTCGCCGAACTCTTCTACACCAGCGGCACCAGCGCCAATCCAAAAGGCGTGATGCTCACGCACCGGAATATCTATCTGCACGCCGTGCACGTGTGCATGGCCTTTCAGATTCCCAACGGCAACGTGGAGCTGCACACCATTCCCCTCTTTCACGCCAACGGCTGGGGCGTTGCCCATTTTCTCACGCTGCTCGGCGGCAAACACGTCATGCTCCAGCGCTTCGATCCCAAGGAAGTCTTTCGCTTGATTGAAAAAGAACGCGCAAGCACCTGCAGCCTGGTCCCGATCATGGCCACCGCGCTGGTGAATTGCCCCGAGCGCAAGAACTACGATCTAAGCAGTCTTACGCGCATCGTTATCGGCGGTGCCGCATCCTCGCCAACGCTCATTCGCGAAGTCGAAGAAACGTTCGGCTGCGACTGCTTCTCCGGCTATGGCCTCACGGAAACCTCTCCCGCACTCTCCCTTTCGCCCATGAAGGACGGCATGGACTGGGAAGGCGAGGAGCGTTACGTCGGCCAAGCCATGACTGGCTATCCCGTGCCAGGTGTCGAAATGCGTGTGGTTGACGCCTACGACAACGATGTTCCTGCCGACGGCAAATCCATCGGCGAAATCGTTGCCCGCGGCGACGGCGTAATGGAAGGCTACTGGCGGCAACCCGAAGCTACTGCGGAAGCCTTTCGCGGCGGCTGGTTCCATACCGGGGACATGGCCACGCTCAACGAAGAAGGCTACTTCCTGGTCGTCGACCGTAAAAAAGACATCATCGTCAGCGGTGGCGAAAATATTTCCTCGCTCGAACTCGAAAAGGCGCTGCTGGCGCATCCCGCGGTCCTTGAAGCCTGCGTGATTCCTGTGCCCGACGAAAAATGGGGTGAGGTGCCCAAAGCGCTGATTGTCCTGAAACCCAACGCCTCCTTGAGGGAAGTAGAGCTGATCGATTTTTGCCGCACGCGCATTTCGCACTACAAGTGTCCGCGTTCGGTCGAATTCGTCGACAATCTGCCGAAGACCGCCACCGGGAAGATTCTGAAGAAGGATCTGCGCAAAAAATATTGGCACGGCCAGGATACCCTGCGGCCCGAAGCCGCAGAATCGAAAAAGGCAGGTTGACGCGACGTCATGAGCTGATCCGCGCGCGGGCGCAACGATTTAATTTGGTCCAAAGAATGGAGTTGCATCATGGACTTGAGACTTACCCCCGAGGAAACAGCCTTTCGCGACGAACTGCGCGCGTGGCTGGCCGCCAACGCTCCCGAAGACTGGCCTGCGTGGCGCGAAAAACCTCTCGAAGACTCCTATCCCTATCTTCGCGCCTGGCAGCGCAAACTCCACGATGGCCGCTGGGCGGCGGTCTCCTGGCCCAAGGAATACGGCGGACGCAGCGCCACCCTGATGGAGCAGTCCATCTTCTGGGAAGAGATGGCGCGTGTCGAGGCCCCGCCCATGGCCAACTCTCTCGGCCTCGGTCTGATCGGCCCCACCATCATCGCCTGTGGCACCGAAGCGCAAAAAGAGCGCTTCATTCCCAAAATTCTCAGCGCTGAAGAAATATGGTGCCAAGGATTTTCCGAGCCCAACGCCGGCTCCGACCTTGCCGGCCTGCAAACCGAAGCCAAACTCGACGGCGATCACTACATCGTCAATGGCCAAAAGGTGTGGACCAGTTACGGCTGGGTCGGCGACTGGTGTGAACTCATCGTCCGCACCGACTCGACCGCCGCAAAACACAAAGGCCTTACCGCTCTTCTTGTCGACATGAGATCTCCCGGCGTCGAAGTCCGTCCGCTACGCCAGATGACCGGCGAATCCGAATTCAACGAGCTGTTCTTCCGTGACGTCAAAGTCCCGGTAGAAAACGTCCTCGGCAAAGTAAACGACGGCTGGAACGTGGCCATGAGCACGCTCATGTACGAACGCGGTTCTTATGGCGCACGGTTGCAGCTCACTTTCAACCGTTACATCAGCCGCCTCATCGAACTGGCCCGCAGCACCGTGCGTAACGGCCGCCCAGCCAGCGAAGATCCGATCATCCGTCAAAAATTGGCACAGTGCAGCGCCGAAATTGAAATC
>DATFYV010000060.1:0-6107 GCA_035314845.1 Candidatus Acidiferrum sp. | reverse complement strand
AAATACTGAAAAATCGGGAGGTAATACCACTCCGGGCGCGGGATGTATTGGGCGTCCGCGGGATTGGCGGGAGGACCGAGCTGCACGGGTACAAGAAAACAGAGCAAGCCCAGCGCGATAATCAGCAGCGCCGTCAGCGAAAGATCCATCAGCACCTGGCGAGGATAAAAGAGTTCTGCTTTCTGCTTAGGCACGAAAGGGTCTTCATCGGTGGGCCCGGCGGCGCCGGCCTTGCGAAAAAGAAAAACGTGCGTGGCGACGAGGGAAAAAATGCCTGCGGGAATGAGAAAAACATGCGCCACAAAAAAGCGCGAGATGGTCAGCGTGCCCATTTCCGTTCCGCCGCGCATCATGCGCTTGATGCTTTCGCCGATGAGGGGAACTTCGCTGGCGGCGCTGGTGCCCACCGCGGTAGCGAAATAAGCGCGCTGATCCCAGGGGAGCAGGTATCCGGTAAAGGCCATGCCCAAAATCAATGCGAAAAGGGTGCAGCCGGAAAGCCAGAGCAATTCACGGTGCCCTTTGTATGCGCCATAGATGTAGGTCTGCGAAAGATGCAGGAGCAAAACCACGACCATGGCGCTCGCGCCGTACGAATGCAAACTGCGCAAAAACGAACCAGCGGTAACGGCCTTGGTGATGTAGGCGACGGTGGTGTGGGCGTGATCGGCAGAGGGCACGTAATAGAGCGCAAGAAAAACCCCGGTGATCACCTGGGAAATAAAAATAAACAGCAAACCGGAGCCAAAAATATAAGCAAAGCGCGCGCCTCCGGGAATCGGTTCATAGAGTGCGACGCGCAACACGGCATCGATTCCGGTACGCTTATTGATCCAACCCCATAGTCCCGCCTGAGGAGTGGAAGAAGTGTTGTCTTGATCTTCCTGCGTGTACTGCATTCGGTGAGTTGTCCTTCCTCAGCCAACCACTTCTTTGTCGGACACCAGCTGGCGAAAATATTGGAAGCGCACCATGAGTTGCCCATCCGCAACGGTGGTCTCCAGGGTGTCCATGCCGCGCAGTGCGGGGCCGCTGACGTAAGTGCCATCGGGCATATAGGTGCCGCCGTGGCACGGGCACACAAATAGTTTGCGTTCCTTATTCCAAGGTACGGTGCAACCCAGGTGCGGGCAGACGGAGGTCAGCACGCGCAAATGGCCCTGCTGGTCCTTGGTTATATAAACGGCCTTTTCCGAGATGGATTTGCGCCAGCCATCTACCTGTTCGATCTGGATGGTGCGGAGCACCGGTTCCGTCAAAGAGGAAAAGTCGGCGAGCGGTCCTAGCGGCGAGTTTTTCAACTCCGTGGTGCGGCGCAACAGCGGGAATACCGCGAAACGAATAAGCGGCACGGCGAGCAGTGCACCGATGAGGGCCGAACCAAGTACCACCCACACTTCGAGAAAAGAACGCCTGTTCTGAATGGGCGTGCCGTCCGCCTCAGTTTTGACGGGCGCAGTCGCCGAATCTAACCGCCATGCACACATCGAATTCTCCTGAAATAGAACTGTAAGTCCCGGCCAGACACCCTGCGCTGATGACTCATGAACCCAGGCAAATTTGCGGAGCTATTTCTTCGCCAGGCCGCGCACGTACACCACCAGCGCCTGGATATCCTCGGGCTTGAGCTTTTTGCCAAACGCCGGCATTTTGCCTTTGCCGTTGGTGATCACGGTGATGAGGTCCGCGTCGGAAGTCTTTTGCACTTCGTCAGACCTGAGATCCTTGGCCTTCAGCGCCTTGCCGGTGGGGGAACTGCCGCTGCCATCTGCGGCATGGCATAGCACGCAGTTCGCTTTGAAGGTTTTCTCGGCGTCGCTCTGGGCGAGAAGGGCGGAAGGGATAGCCAAACTGGCAAACAGAACCAACGTTACGGCGGGCCCAAAATACAAGGAATTTCGTCGCATCTGTTCTCTCCTATGTGTTAGTCGCGAAAAGCATTTATCGGCAACGGGATACTATCACTAGTTGAATCTAACTTCTCCGCCGCTCTCGCCTCACTGGAGTAAAGCAAGAGCGGCGAAGATTCAGTGGCAGTCTCAAAAAACGAAGCGCGCCAGGACGTAAACGGAATTGTTGTTGCTGGCGCTGCGGCCCGCGCCGTCGTAGTTGTTTTTGGCTCCATTGAAGGAGGTGTAGCCAGTGTATTGCACCGCGAGGTCTACGTTCTGATAGACCCACCACGAAAGATTAAGGATGTAGCCGCGACTGGCGGGGCTACCATTGAAGTTTCCGGAAACCGCGGCTTGAGGATAAAGGAGCGGATCGGCGGTTCCGGTGACATCGAAGAAGCCGCCGGCGGCGGAAATGCGCGAACCGAAGTGATACTCGGCGTTGAGCTGTACGGTGTTGAGATGGTGTGCCGATTGCGAAGCACCACCTTCGTTAAAGGTCGCGGCCAAAGCGGAGTTCTCGCGAATGTAGGTGCCGCGGAAACTGATTACATCGTTTTTCCATTGCGGGATCGTGCGGTTGTATTGAAAGTCCACGGCCCAGTCGGTGAAGCTGTCCTGGAGACCGGTGACGCCGCCGGGTGAGGACTTGACGTGGAGACCATAGGCTCCCACTTCGAGGTCGTTGTTCTCGGAGACTTGTTGCCAGGCCACGCGCCAGTAAGGCGCAACGCCACGGATGTTGATGCCGCAGCAGGTTCCATCATTTGGCTGGGAGCTGCCGATGTGCTCGGAGCGATAGATGGTGCTGGCGAAATAGAGATGCTCGTCCCACATGAAATAGCCGCCAACGCCGGCGACATCCTGCGCCAAACCACCGTTGATCAATGCTCCTGCAGTAGGCGACGGCGCAACGTTCGATGACGTGAAGGGGAATCCCCACGCTGGCGTGCTATTCCACAGGTCTTCGACCGTAGGATTATTGTTGAAGGTGGAACCAAACGCGAAAGACTTGCCGAACAATTTGCCATCGCCTTTGGCGAAGCGAATGTCGGTGTTGTCCCAGGAAAAGTGGTCGCCCTGGCTATCGTAGGTGACTTGCACGAAGCTGCCCACGTGGCTGCCCCAGCTGCCCGCCAGGAAAAGCGAGACGTCCTGTGGGAATTCAAAGTTGCCATTCTGGGTAGCCGGCTGTGGTTTATTCGTGGAGCTGAAGGAAGTGTCGAAGACCACCGACAAGGGGAAGGCCTCGAGCAGTTGCAGAGCGGCGTTGTGATCCTTGCCGTCGTCCTGAATCACCGGCTTGGTGGTAAAAGTGTATCCGTCTAATTTAAACTTGCGGCCGAAGGCGTTCAGTTCCGGCGGCGCCAGGTGGCATGCCGAACACGCCAATCCCGTTTGCCGTGAATAACTTGGCACCGCTTGCGCTTCCTGCTTAAAAACCACCAACATCCATGCAATCAAAAAAACCGGAGCGAGCATTTTCAGTAGCATCCCCGATCCACGACCCCAATCACCCCTAGACTTTCGCATTCCAGCCTCCCTGCGTCCGCTTACGAGCCCGGACGTTCTGTGTCACATCGAGCCCGGGCAGTGTAGTGGGTCACACAGTGGCCCCGCCGTGTCGCGCATCACGCGCGGATGTGCGCCACGTCACAAATGGGACGTGTGGCCAATATTTTTGCGGGCATCGGCGGGCCCCAGGAACCCAGGTTGCATCGGAGTTCCCATGGCTTGGAGATCGCGGCGTAATTTAGTCCCGCCTTGCTGCAGATACTTCGAGCGTTCGCGTTGCAGGCCGCTTGTAGCTGGTGTGTCCAACATCACCTCCGGCGGTGCGCCCCGTCACGGAAGCATTGTCATGGTTCGAGGCAGGCTTGCACTTATGGGAGTAGCGCCATGTCCAGCATACAAACAGGCAAGCGCATCGCATTAAAGAACATTCTGTTTCTGACAGATTTTTCCGACTCTTCGGCCGCGGCAGCCCCTTTCGCGTCGAGCATTGCTCGCGCCTACGGATCCGTGCTGCACGTGCTTCACGTGCTGATGCCCTCACCCTTCACGTACATGGCCCCAGAAGCGGCGGTCGCGCTCATGGATAGTGAGGAGGATCGCGCCAAGGAAGAAATGCGGCGCGTGGAAGCGCAGTTCAGCGGCCTGCCAAGCGAAACGGCGATCGAACGCGGCGGGTCGGTGTGGCCGGTGCTCTCCGACGTGCTACAGCGCCAGGAATTCGACTTGATTGTTCTGGGAACCCACGGCAGGACCGGAATGCAGAAGCTCTTGCTCGGCTCCTCTGCCGAGGAAGTGTTTCGGCGCGCTCACGTGCCCGTGCTGACCATCGGACCATCTGTACACGTGGGGGCGCACAGCGGGGGCCGGTTTCGTTGCGTGCTCTTCGCCACGGACTTCAACGCGGTTTCTACCGCGGCGGCTCCCTACGCGGTGTCGTTGGCGCAAGAAAATCAGTCGCGCTTGGTGCTGCTGCACGTGCACCGGAAACCGAAATCGGGAAAATCGGATCGCGAAAACGAGCAATCGATTGCCGAGAGCCTCCATCAGCTCCATGAACTGGTACCCGCGGAAGCGGAGCTGTGGTGCCGGCCGGAAGCCATGGTGCGGCACGGGGACGCCGCGCGGGAGATTTTGGCGGCGGCCGATGACTGCCGGGCGGACTTGATCGTGCTCGGTGTTCGCGGGATGGAGCGGCTGGCTGCGGCGGCAGCACGTCTGGATCGCGGAATTACCTATCAGGTGGTGGTAAACGCTCGGTGTCCGGTATTGACCGTGCGAGGCTGAGATTTCTTATTCATGGAATCGGGCGGACTGGAGCCGGAGGTCGTCGCAGCGTATATCACCCAGCATGTGCCTTGGCGCGTACCAAGGGAAGCTTTTGCCGCAGCATTTTCTTGAGGCCGCGGATTACTTCTTCGGCGGACAGTTCGCAGCTGCCTTCCCATTTGTTTTGATCGGCGTGGACCAGGATGTCATCCATGGACAGGATGCCTTGAGGGACTCCCTGGGCATCCACAACCGGCAGACGGCGCACCTGATGATCGGCCATGGTACCCAGAGCGACGTGAATCTCCTCGTCCGGCTGGCAGGTGAAAACGCGGGTGGTAGCCACTTCGCCGATGGTCAAGTCGCCCGGAAGGCGATTCCGCGTGCCGAACGCAATGCACAGGTCGCGGTCTGTAACGATGCCAACGAGCTTGTTGGCGCCGTCGACTACGGGCAGCATGCCGCAATTATGAATCCACACCATCTCGACAGCGGCACCGACGTTGGTTTCGGGCCCGCAACACACCGGCGTCTGGGTCATGATATCTCGAACCTTCATAATCATTCTCCTTTCGACAAAGCTGGCTCCGGTGGCGGTGAACTCGCGGCGCTCAGGCTCCCCCGATGGCCTCCAGGGCCGAACGATTCGAAATCAACAGCGTTGAACCATGTAGGGCGACCAGTTGACGGCTCTTGAAATCACTGAGCGTGCGCGTCACTGTTTCGCGCGTGGTGCCGATGAATTCGGCGATCTCTTCGTGCGTCAGCGGCAGTTTTACGGGCGTACCTTGCTTGGCGTCCTTCGATTCGGCGGACCAGTCGAGCAACAGGCGCGCAAGTTTTTCGGGTGCGGAGGCCGAAAGGGCCACGGTCCGCAATTGCGCGCAGGCGCCGCTGTACAGGGAGCTGAGTTGTTTCACCACGCCCTGGTAGGCTTCGGTGTGCTTGGCGACAAATTGGAGAAAGTCATCGCGGCGAATGAACGCCACGTGGCAGGGGTGCAAGGTCTCGGCGGTCACCTCGTAGGGGCTGCCGGACATGGTGGCCATCAGCCCCAGCACCTCGCCGGCCTTGGCGAGGCGCAAGATCAGCGTCTTTCCAGCGCTGGAGCTGATGGACAGTTTCACCTCACCGCCGCAGATCACGAAGAGGCCGCGCGGCTCCTGCTTTTCCAGAAACAAGATGGCTCCGGCCGGATAGGTAGCCGAGGTTCTGATGGCGTTGAAATCCTTGGTCGCGTCCGGGCTGAGCTGGCAGAAAAATCCGCTGGCACGCACTTTGCACGACTGGCAGTTCTCGTTGAGTTCGAATCCATAGGGACCGCGCATTTTAGACTCCTTTTGTTCCGTTATTCGAGGATGGCCGCATGGCTTCCTCGGCGAAATATCGCGTCAGGGGTGAATCCGTCAGAAAAGATGCCTTTGATTCTTGATA